>JALYNC010000086.1 GCA_030773415.1 Actinomycetota bacterium | reverse complement strand
CGGCGGTTGGCCTGCTGCTGTGGTCGCTGTTACGCAAGGTCATCAAGCTGGCGATTCTTGCCGCCGTCGTCATCGTGCTGGCGCTGATGTGGCCGGCGATCTCGGACGCGCTGGGCGTCTAGGCTCCGCCTTCTCGGGCGGCCGGCGAGGCCGTTAGAACCCCAGCGTCATGGCGCGACGCTTGACCTCGGTCCCGCGGTTCTCCAGCAGTGCCTGGACGGGCGAGCCGGGCAGCGTGTCGTCGGGGGTGAACAACCACCGCAACGCCTGGTCGTCGGTGTAGCCCTGGTCGCGCAGCACCGTCAGCAGGCCGGGCAGGCCCTTGAGCAGGATCCCGTCCCCGATGAAGGCAGCGGGCACCTGCAGCGTCGGCGGGTCACCTCGGCGGACGGCGATCAGCTTGCCCTCGCGGATCTGGGCCCGCACCTTCGTCACCGGCTCGGAAAGCCGCTCGGCCACGTCCGGCACGGTCAACCAGCCGTCGATCAGCGGCTCGATCTCAGCCACGTTGTCGCTCATGGTTGAAAACGATGTCACATCGTCGGGCGCCCATGCCCAGTTCCGCCTGCCCGTTTCCTGCCCAACGCTGGGGGTAGCGGCTGCCCCATGGTGGACACCGCGATTTTCGACGTCGACGGCACGCTCGTCGACACCAATTACCAGCACGCCCTGGCCTGGTACCGCGCCTTCCGGCGGTACGACATCACCCGGCCGCTGTGGCAGATCCACCGGGGCATCGGCATGGGCGGCGACATGTTCGTCCCGCACATCGCCGGCGAGCAGGTGGAGGCCGAGCTCGGCGACGCGCTCCGCGAGGCGTGGACCGAGGAGTTCGACGGCTTCCTTCCCGAGATACAGCCCTTGGAGGGCGCGCGGGCGCTGCTGACCGAGGTCAAGGAGCGGGGCTTCCGGCTGGTGCTGGCCAGCTCCGGCAAGGCCAAGCACGTGGAGGCGTTCCTGGAGCTCTTCGGCGGACGCGAACTGGCCGACGACTGGACGACCGCAGACGACGCGGAGCACAGCAAGCCGGCGCCGGACCTGCTGCAGACCGCGATGGCGAAGGTGCAGGGCGCTCGCGCCGTGATGATCGGCGACTCCGTCTGGGACTGCGTCGCCGCCGGCAAGATGGACGTTCCGACCGTGGCCGTGCGGACCGGCGGTTTCTCGGTGGAGGAGCTCAAGGAAGCCGGAGCCATCGCGGTGTTCGACTCGATGACGGAGTTCCGCCAGAACCTCGACGACACCCCGCTGTCCCGACCGGACAAGTAGCCGTGCCGTCGGCCCAGCGGTGGGGCGACGTCGTCCGGCAGCACCGGGAGCGCCGCATGCCGCCCACCGGCGGGCGTGACGATCTGAGGCCGCGGACAGGAGTGGCACGTGCGCTGAGAACGTCTGCCGATACTGGGAAGCGTGGTCCACGACGACAACCTCGGCGCGCCGCTGTTGCCGGGCGAGCCCGCGCACGTGGCCGACCGCCGGTTCTGGGACGGCCGGCAGTTCTACCGCCAGGAGCGCGATGACGTCCGCAAGGGCATCGGCGGCCTGCTCCGGGACGCGGACATCGTCGTCGTGAACGGGCTGGACTGCTGCCCCGGCGACCCCTCGTGCGGAAGCTTGACGCTGCTGACTGACGGGCAACACCAGCGGTTGGTTGGCGCCGGTTTCGTGCGCTTCGTCGAGCGCGACGGCCACGTGGAGCGGTGGCGTGGGGAGGACGGCTCCTGCCTAGCCTTGCTCGTCGGCGAGATCGACCGTCCCCCGCTCCGCTGACGCCTGTTGCCGACCGGCGGTGCGTAGCCGGGCCGACGCCCGGGTCTCCCACGCCTCCGCCAGCAGCTCGGCCAGTTCGGGTTCGTCCACGGCGGACAGCCGCAGCAATACCAGCGGCTGCCGGGCGTAGTGGTCGGTGGTGAAGAACTTGTCCGGGTCGGCGGCGACGAGGGCATCCCGGTCCTCCACGCTGCCGTGCCACAGCACCAGCACGCCGGGCTCGTCGGACAGGCGGGCAGACAGCTTGTCCTGCACGCGGAATCCGGGCGTGCCGTAGGACGGCCGTTCGATGGTGCTCGATAGGGACAACGCGAGGCGCCGAACGTCCTGCTCAGTGGCCATAGGGCCGCCTCCCGTTCCACGGCGTCGTCCGAGGATGGCCAACTGCGCCGGAAGAGGTCCATACCCGGGGTCGCTGATGACGGCGCCGCACCCGGCGCGGGAGAGTTCGGCGGAGCCGTCCAGTGCAGGAGTCGCCATGGGAACCAGCGCAACGCCGTCCGGCATCGCCGTCGAGGAGCGGGGAGCCGGGCCGGCGCTGCTGATGCTGCACGGGCACCCGTTCGACCGCTCGATGTGGGGGCCGCAGCTCGACGGGCTGAGCACCGACTTCCGCGTGGTGGCGCCCGACCTGCCCGGCTACGGCGCATCACCGGCCGGGTCCGACCCGATGACCATGCGGGCATTCGCCGGCGCGGCTGTGGAGGTGCTCGACGTCCTGGCCCTGGATACAGCGGTCGCCGTCGGACTGAGCATGGGCGGTCTGGTGGCGATGGAGCTCGGCCTGCACCATCCGGACCGCATCGCCGGCCTGGTGCTGGCCGCGACGACTGCGGCACCAGTCACCGACCAGGAGCGCGACAGGCGCCGCACGGCGGCCGCGCTGGCCGAGGAGCGCGGCATGCTTCCGGTGGCGGCGGCGATGGTGGCCGACCTGTTCGGCCCGGAAGCCGGACGCGACCGCGACCTCGTGTTACGTGTGTTCGCGATGATGCTGGCCGCACCGCCAGGCGGCGTCGCCGCCGCGCTGCGTGGGCGGCTGGAGCGGCCGCCGTACGAGCAGCTGCTGGGCTCCCTGCCGATGCCGACGCTGGTTGTCGCCGGCGAGCACGACGCCTACTCCCCCGAGCCGGTGATCCAGCAGCTGCTGGCGGCGCTGACCGCGCCCGAGCTCGTGCAGATGCACCGCTCCGGGCACCTGCCCAACCTGGAGGAGCCGCAGGGCTTCAACGAGGCGGTGCGGGACTTCGCCACCAGGGTGTTCGCCGGGGACGCCTAAGCTGGCCCGCCCCGGGCTGACGGAGGCGACACCGTGGAGTTCGATGCAGAGGCGTCACGGCTGATCGAGGCCGCGTACGCCACCCCCGACATCGCGGCCACGCGGGGCGCGGTCTTCCGTGCGCTCAACCTGCGTAGCGGCGACAACGTCGCCGACATCGGCTGCGGCCCTGGTTACCTGCTCGCCGACCTGGCCCCCGCCGTCGGCGAGACCGGCAGGGCGCTGGGCGTCGACGTCAGCGAGGCGATGGTCGCGACGGCCCGGCAGCGGTGCTCGGCGTGGCGCAACGTCGAGGTGTCGGTCGGGGACGTCACCGCCCTGGACATCGCCGACGGCACACTCGACGCGGTCAGCATGATGCAAGTGATGGCGTACGTGCCGGATCTCGACGCCGCCCTCGGCGAGCTGCGCCGGGTGCTGCGACCGGGGGGCCGGCTCGTCGTCCTGGACACCGACTACGACGGTCTGGTGTGGCAGAGCCGCGACCGCGAGCGGATGCGCCGGGTGCGCAACGCCTACGACGCCCACGCCCCCTGGCCGGACGTCGTGCGGCTGCTGCCGGAGAAACTGGCGCGGAGCGGGTTCGAGCTCGAGCGCCTGGAGCTGGCGCCGATCGTCACGACGAACTACCACCCGAACACCTTCGTCCACGGCTTCGCGCGGTTTCTCGCCCGCTTCGTCGTCCAGTCCGGCGGCATGGACGGGGCGCAGGTGCAGGCCTGGCTGGACGAGTTCGACGAGCTCGAGCACGACCGCGCGTTCCTGTTCTCCTTGCCGCGCTTCGTGTTCTCGGCCCGGCGGTCCTGAGCGGGCGGAGGTAACCGCGTCAGCTCGCCGCCGCCCCAGCCGCGGCGGCGGAGCGGTCGGAGCTGGCCCTGGTCCGGGACCGCTGGAGGCTCAGGCCGGCGCCGACGGACTTATCGGCTGGCCGGCTGCGGCGGACGCGAACGCCGCGTCGATCACAGCGGCTGTGGTCCGCGACTCCGCTAGTGGCAGCAGGTAGCCGTCGCCACCGCGTATCGCCCGCGACACGTCCTCCACCATCAGGCGGAACGGGTCCGCCGCCGGGACCGGCATCCGCTCGGTGCCCCGGCCGTCGGATACCCACAGCTCGGTGGGCTCGTTCCGGCTCGTGAACGGCTCGTCGCGCAGCTCGATCTCACCCTTGTTCCCGGTGATGATCAGCCACTGCCGTGCCGGTTCCGCCATGCTGACCCGGATCTCCGCCTCGGCCCCGCCGTCGAACTCCAGCAGCAGCTCGGTCAGCACATCCACACCTGTATCCGCCGTTTGCTGGCGGGCCACCACCTCGCGAACGGCCGCACCGCCACAGGCCCACAGGGCGGCGGAGACGGCGTAGCAGCCGACGTCGTACAGCGCGCCGCCGCCGTTCTCCTTATGCCAGCGGAAGTTGCCGCGGGGCGGGCCGGGGAACGAGAAGCCCGCGGCCACGTGCTCCACCGTCCCGACGACACCGTCCCAGAGCAGTCGCTGCGCCAGGCGCACCCTCGGGTGCCAGCGGTAGGTGCTGGCTTCCACCAGCGGCCGTCCGGCTTGCGCCGCCTCGGCGGTCAGCTCGTCCACCTGTTCGGCGGTCAATGCCAGCGGCTTCTCGCACAGCACCGCCTTGCCGGCGCGCAGCGCCTCGCAGCACCACCGGAAGTGGGCGTCGTTCGCCAGTGAGATGTAGACGGCGTCCACGTCGGGCTCGGCGAGCATTTGCCCGTAGGCCCCGTACGCGCGGCCGGTCAGCCCGGCCAGTGCAGCGGCCCGCCGCTGCTCGCGGGCGGCAGCCGCAATGAGCACCGCTCCGTCCGCGGCCTGCATCGCCGGGGCGAGCGCGGAACTGGCGACGGATCCTGCGCCCAAAAAGCCCCACCGGACGGATGTCATCGGTCCTGCCCGCCACCGGTCATGCCGGAACAGTAGGCGACACCGTGGCGAGACAGGAGACGAGAGAAGCAGGGTGTGGTGGACGTGCGGCCGGGTGACCTAGCAGCGGCCGGAAACCCGGCGAGAAGTTGGCGAAGCGGCGAGGAGTGGGTCAGGCCGCGACGAGGGCGCGCGCGCGAGCGGAGCGACGAGCGGCGGCCATGTCCTGGCGGAGCAGTTCGTGCACCTCCTCGGCGGCGTGACCGGCGCCCAGCGCACGGGCGTCGTACACGTTGCGGGAGACGGCGGAGCGGGCGGCGACCTGCACGCCGTGCAGGGCCGGCACCACCACGTACTCGACATCGCCGGCGGACCGGCAGGTGACCACCAGGTGAGCGGCAGCGTCGGCCGGCACGCACAGCCGCACCTTCCAGCCGTGCTCGGCCAGCCCGCGGGCGAAGGTGTCTAGGGTCCGGAGCGACGTGGTGCCCATGGCGGTCTCCTGAGGAGGAAGGAACGGTGTCCCGATGACTGCAATGTCGGTCGCCACCCAGCGATCTATAAGGGTTGCGGAGGATCAATTCCTTCGAACTAGTCCGGTCGGCGCGTCGGCGGGACACGCGTAAACTGGGCGCTCCACGGGAGTCGGGCGCCTCCGGCTGAGAGGGCGACGAAGGTCGCCGACCGTTTCGACCTGAACCGGATCATGCCGGCGGAGGGAGCGTTCCATGGCCACGCCCGACGTTCTCGTCGTCGGCGGCGGCGTCATCGGCTTGGCGCTCGCCTGGCGGGCCCGCACGGCCGGCCTGTCGGTCACCGTGGTCGACCCCTCCCCCGGGGCCGGCGCTTCTTACGCGGCCGCCGGAATGCTGGCACCGGTCAGTGAGGTCACCTACGGCGAGGAGCAGCTGCTCGAGCTGAACCTCGCCTCCGCCCGCCGCTACCCGCAGTTCGTTGCCGAGCTGGAGGACGCCTCGGGCGCCGGCGTCGGCTACCGGACCGAGGGCACGGTGGTGGTGGCCCTGGACTCCGGTGACCGGGCGGTGCTCGCCGACCTGCACGCCTTCCAGACCCGCCTCGGGCTCGACTCCGAGCTGCTGACCGGGCGGGAGTGCAAGCGGCTCGAGCCGATGCTCGCCCCGGGTGTGCGGGCCGGGTTGTTTGTCGCCGGCGACCATTCGGTGGACAACCGCCGCCTCGCGCCCGCGCTGCTCACCGCCGCCGAGCGGTCCGGCGTCGACGTGCGGCGCGGCCGCGTCACCGGGCTGCAGACCGACGGGGATCGGGTCACCGGCGCCACCTTGGACGACGGCGACCAGGTGTCCGCCGGCACCACCGTGCTGGCCGCCGGCTGCTGGTCAGGCGAGATGGCAGGGCTGCCGCCCGACGCGCTGCCGCCCGTCCGCCCGGTCAAAGGCCAGATCCTGCGGCTGCGCACTCCCACACCGTTCCTGACCCGCACCGTGCGCGGCGTGGTCGCCGGCGGGCACGTCTACCTCGTGCCGCGCGGCGACGGGGAGATCGTCGTCGGCGCCACCGTCGAGGAGCTCGGCTACGACACGACCACCACTGCCGGTGGCGTGTACGAGCTGCTGCGCGACGCCCACGCCCTGCTGCCCGGCATCACCGAGCTGGAGCTCGTCGAGTGTCACGCCGGTCTGCGGCCCGGCTCCCCCGACAACGCGCCGCTGCTCGGCCGCGCCGGCCCCGAGGGCCTCGTACTCGCCACCGGTCACTACCGCAACGGGGTCCTGCTCACCCCGATCACCGCTGACGCCGTGACGGAGCTGCTGTGCACCGGCGCGCTGCCGGAGGTGGCGCGGCCCTTCGACCCACGACGCTTCGACCGGACGGCGGTGCACCCGTGAACGTATCGATCAACGGTGAGCAGCAGACGCTCGACGACGGCGCGGCGGTCCGCGCCGCGATCGAGCTGCTCGGCGCCCGCGACCGCGGCACGGCCGTGGCACTCAACGGCGAGGTCGTCCCCCGCAGCGGGTGGGAGACGACGGCACTGACCGAAGGTGACCGCGTCGAGATCCTCGTCGCGGTCCAGGGAGGCTGAAAATCATGGACGACCCGTTCGTCATTGCCGGACGCACCTTCAGCTCGCGGCTGATCACCGGCACCGGTGGTGCTCCCAGCATGGAGGTGCTCGAGCACGCCCTCGTGGCCTCCGGCACCGAGCTCACCACCGTCGCCATGCGCCGGCTCGACCCCCGCGCCCGCGGCTCGGTACTGGACGTGCTGAACAAGCTCGGGATCACCGTGCTGCCGAACACCGCCGGCTGCTACACCGCCGGAGAGGCGGTGCTGACCGCCAAGCTGGCGCGGGAGGCGCTGGAGACCAACTGGATCAAGGTCGAGGTCATCGCCGACGAGCGCACGCTGCTTCCCGATCCGATCGAGCTGCTCGACGCCTGCGAGCAACTGGTGGACGACGGCTTCATCTGCCTGCCGTACACCAACGACGACCCCGTCCTCGCCCGCAAGCTCGAGGCCGTCGGCTGCGCCGCCGTCATGCCGCTCGGCTCCCCCATCGGAACCGGCCTCGGTATCCGCAATCCGCACAACATCGCGCTGATCGTGGAGTCGGCCGGCGTGCCCGTCGTGCTGGACGCCGGCATCGGCACCGCCTCCGACGCGGCCCAGGCCATGGAACTCGGCTGCGACGCGGTGCTGCTCGCCACGGCGGTCACCCGGGCGCAGCACCCCGCGCTCATGGCCCAGGCGATGGCGCATGCGGTGGAGGGCGGCCGGCTTGCCCGGCGGGCCGGACGCATTCCGCGGCGGATGCACGCCCAGGCGTCCTCGCCGATGGACGGGATCGCCACCGCCGACTGACGGCGAGCCCGGCCCCATATTGGCGGCACCGCTCGATTGCCCTCGTGGCCTGCGGGGCAGGTGAGCGACCATGCAGCCCTTCGACTCGATCGACCGCCTGGAGCAGGCCAAGGCACTCGACCCCGCGGTCAAGAAGCTCCGGAAGCTCGTCCGGCGCAAGGTGCAACCGCAGTCGCTGCGCGACGTCTTGCACGGGGTCTGGCTCGGCCACCCGCTGCACCCCGTGCTGGTGCAGGTGCCCGTCGGGGCGTGGTCGTCCGCCGCTGTGCTGGATCTGATTCCCGGCATGGGCAAGCCCTCGAGCATCCTGATCGGCACGGGGCTAGCCACAGCGGGCCCGGCGGCCGTGGCCGGTTTCACCGACTGGTCCGAGCTGAACACTCCGCAGCAGCGGGTGGGGATGGTGCACGCGTCCGCGAACATCACCGGGGTGCTGCTCTACTCCGCGTCCTTGGTCGCGCGGGCTCGCGGCAACTCCGGCGTGGGCAAGGCGCTCGGTTTCGCGGGGCTGGGCACCGTCGCATTCGGTGGGGTTCTCGGTGGCCACCTGTCGTACTCGCAGGCGTCCGGCGCCAACCGGATCGACCACGTCCCGTACGTCACTCCCTCCGGATGGACCGCCGTAGGCCCGATCGCCGATCTTCCCGAGGGCCGGCCCGTCCGGCGGATGCTGGGTGAGGTGCCGCTGTTCGTGCTGCGCCGGGGGACGTCGTACTCGGTGCTCACCGACAACTGCTCGCACCTGTCCGGCCCGCTGCACGAGGGGCAGCTGACCACGAGCAAGGCCGGGGCGGACTGCATCGTGTGTCCGTGGCACGGCAGCACGTTCCGCCTGGACGACGGCGGCGTGGAGCACGGCCCGGCCACCAACCAGCAGCTGGTCTTCGATACCCGGGTGGTGGACGACCAACTCGAGGTACACCTGGACCAGTCCGCCTGACCGTCCGAGCCGACGCGCCTGCACCACGGGACGGCAGCTAAACCGGACATCCGTCGCAGTGGCCCCACTTGTCACAAACGCCATCGCTTCTTAGGCTTTCCGAGCGCCGACCTCCGGCGTCCGCGTGACCTGCTCGCGCGGCTTTGATCGGAGTGAGGCTTATGCGCCTTCCCCGAACCGGCCTGGCCACGGTGCGTGTTGTCGGGGTGCCGCTGCTGCTGGCGGCGGTCGTCAGCGCCCACACGCCGGGATGGACGACGCTGCGCGTCCAGTCCGGCGACACCGTCTACGACCTGGCGCGCGAGCACGGCACCACCGCGGCCGCGATCGTTCAGCTCAACCGGCTCTCCGGTAACGGCCGGTATCTGCATCCCGGGCAGGTGCTGCGCATCCCCGGAGCTCAGTCGTCCTCGGCGGGCTCGGCTACCTCCGCGACCACCACCGCCCGGTACACGGTGCGTCCCGGGGACACGGTCGACGGGATCGCGGCCCGGCTGGGCAGCACACGCCGGGCCATCCTCGCCTCGAACAATCTGCCGTCCAACGGCCTCATTGTCGTGGGCCGGACGCTGGTCGTCCCGGGCGCCCGGGCGTCAGCCGCCGCCGAGCCGGCGTCGCCGTTCAACCGGACCTACCCGGACGCGCTGCGGCAGTCAGCGGCCCAGCACCGGGCGATTCTGGCCCAACGGCCGGAGCCGTCCAAGGCCACCGTGCGCGCCACGATCACGGCCACGGCCCGCCGCTACGGCGTCGACCCGTCGCTGGCGTTGGCGATCGCGTACCAGGAGTCCGGCTTCCAGCACAATCTCGTCTCGGTCGCGGACGCGATCGGCACCATGCAGGTGATCCCGTCCAGCGGCGAGTTCGTCTCCACGCAGATCGCCGGCCGCCACCTGGACCTGTTGGACCTGCAGGACAACGTCACCGCCGGAGTGCTGCTGCTCCGCCAGCATCTGCGGGTCACCAGCGAGCAGAACGCGGTGGCTGCGTACTACCAAGGCTTGAGGTCGGTGCGGGAGAACGGAATGTACGCCGACACCAAGGTGTACGTCCGCAACGTGATGACGCTGCGACAGCGATTCTGACCCTTACCAGTCTCTTTCGCTGCGGGGGTCCTGCTGCGAAACGCCCGCTGCTGAGGCGATGTCCGTGCAAGGCGGCGCCCTGACTGGCGGGTCGCGATCGCGCACGGCATGCCGCGCACGCGCGCCCGTTGTCGCCGCGCGGCACAGCGGCGTAACTCTGTCGCGACCTTAGACTCGCGGGCGTGGACACCGCGGTGACCGACCCCCTCGTGGGGGCCCTGCTGGACGAGCGCTACCAGGTGCAGGCACGGCTGGCACGCGGCGGCATGGCGTCGGTCTATACCGCCATCGACACCCGCCTCGACCGCCTGGTTGCTGTCAAGGTGATGCACCCGGCGCTCGCCGACGATGCCGAATTCGTCGCCCGATTCCACCGCGAGGCCAAGGCCGCCGCCCGGCTCTCCCACCCGAACGCCGTGTCGGTGTTCGACCAGTCCACCTATCTCGACAGTGCCGGAAACGGCGGCGTGTTTCTCGTCATGGAGTATGTGCCCGGGTGCACGTTGCGTGACGTTTTGCGCCGCAGCGGCCCTCTTCCCGCCCGCGAGGCCCTGGCGATACTCGAGCCGGTGCTGGGGGCCCTCGCCGCGGCTCACCGGGCCGGGCTCGTGCACCGCGACATCAAGCCGGAGAACGTCCTGCTCGCCGACGACGGGCGGGTCAAGGTCGCCGACTTCGGCCTGGCGCGCGCAATCGAGTCGTCCAACCTGACCCGCACGGCCGGACTGCTGATGGGCACGGTGGCGTACCTCGCGCCCGAGCAGGTGGAGTCTGGAGCCGCCACCCCGCGCACCGACGTCTACAGCGCCGGAATCCTGCTCTACGAGTTGCTCACCGGCACGCCGCCGTACGTCGGGGAGACGCCGCTGGCCGTCGCCTGGCAGCACGTCCACGCGCACGTGCCACCCCCGTCTGCGGCGGCGTCTGGCATCCCACCGGCGGTGGACGCGCTCGTCGCAGCCGCCACTGCCCGGGACGTCGCCGCACGGCCGGCCGACGCGTCGGCCCTGCTGCTCGCGGTCCAGGCCACCCGGGACCTGCTCGGCGGGCCGGTCGACGCAGCGCAACTGTGGACTTCCAGCGGGAAGGTGACCATCCCGCACGCCCAGCCGGACGGTTCCATCTCCGCGGCGGACAGTGACACGGACACGGACACGACCTTGCTGCCCCGCCCCACTTCGGCGGCGGTGCAGCACACCACCGTTCTTCCCCGGCAGGCGGGCTCCCCGCCCGGTCCGCCCCCGTCCGGTCCACCGCCGGTCTCAGCCGGATCGCCCGGACGCTCCGGCCGGGGCAGCCGGGCCGTGCGCCGTCCCGCGGGCGGGGGTCAGCCCCCGTCCCGGTGGGCCCTGGGCCGGATCGCGGGCCCGGCTCTTCTGGTGATCGTGCTGAGTGTGCTGGTCGGTGGCTGGTGGCTCGGCTTCGGTCGGTACAGCGAGACGCCGTCGCTGATCAGCAAGTCGCCGCAGCAGGCCGCCGCCATCCTCGACGAGGACGGCTTACGCCTCCGGACCGTCAAGCCGGTAACCAGCGAGACGGTGCCGAAAGGTGCCGTGGCGGATACCGACCCGGACCCCGGCGAGCGGGTACTGCGCGGCGGGGTCGTCGCGATAGCACTGTCGGCCGGTCCGGAGATGCACGCGGTCCCCAATGTTGCCGGCCGCCCCTACGCGTCCGCCGTGGTGGCGCTCGAAGCGGACAAGCTCAGGCCGGTCCGGGCCCCCGACGAGTACGCCACCACCGTTCCTCGGGGGGCCGTCATCCGCACCGACCCACCGGCCGGCCGCTCCCTGCGGATCGGCACGGACGTGCGGGTCGTGGTCAGCAAGGGCCCCGAGCCCGTGGCCGTCCCGGACGTCCGCGGCGAGAGCCTTGAGGACGCCTCCGAGACGCTCACCGCCGCGGGCCTGAAGTTGACCACCGTGGAGGCGTACAGCGACACGGTGCCCCGAGGCGATGTGATCACCACGAGTCCGCCCGCGGGAATCGGCGCCCACAAGGGTGAGACGGTCCGGCTGACCGTCTCCCGCGGACCGCAATTGTTCGTCGTGCCGGGCGTCGTCGACCTGCCCGTCGCGGTGGCCGCAGCGCGGCTGCAGGCGGCCGGCTTCGAGGTGTCGGTGCGCACGGTGCCGCTGGGTCCCGGCCGCGTGCTCGCCCAGAGTCCGTCCGCCGGCTCCCGGCACCCCAAGGGCACGACCGTGATGCTGTCGGTGTTCTGAGCAGGTGCCGCCTCGACTCCCCTCACCGATCGGCGCGCACGTATTCGTCGGCTCCGGGTTGAGCACTGGAGCCCTGCCGTACACGCGGCAGATCGGGGCCGGGGCGATGCAGGTCTTCGTGTCCAATCCCCGGGGCTGGGCTCCGGCGGCCGGGGACCCCGCCGCTGACGGGGCGTTCCGCGATGCCTGCGCCGACACCGGGATGCCGGTCTACGTGCACTCGGCGTACCTGGTGAACTTCGGCTCACCGACGGAGCAGACGCGCGTCCGGTCCGCGGAATCGGTGCGTGCGGCCCTGGTCCGGGCCCGGCGGATCGGCGCGCGCGGCCTGGTGGTCCACGCCGGTTCCGCCGTGGCGGGCAACCGGCGGGAGAGCGCGCTGGCACAGGTGCGCGAGGCACTGCTGCCCATCCTCGACACCCTCACCGAGCATGACCCGGCGATACTGATCGAGCCGACAGCCGGCGGCGGGCAACCGCTCGCGGCCACCGTGCAGGATCTGGGGCCGTACTTCGAGGCGCTGGACAACCATCCGCGGCTCGGAGTGTGCCTGGACACCTGCCATGCGTTCGCGGCCGGGCATGACCTGGCGGCGCCGGGCGGCGTCCGGCAAGTGCTGACATCCCTGGTCGAGGCCGTGGGCTCGGGCCGGCTGCAGTTGGTGCATGCCAATGACTCGAAGGATTCCTGCGGTTCCGCGCGGGACCGGCACGAGAACATCGGCGCCGGCTCCATCGGAGCGGGAGCATTTGCCGAGCTGTTCCGCCATCCCGCCACGCGGAACGTCCCGGTGATCATCGAGACGCCGGGGAAGGTTGCCGAGCACACCGCGGACATCGCTCTGCTCACGTCCTTGCGCGACGGCTGACATCCCGGTCCACCACCAGGGATTTCATGGAGCGCGCCAGTCCAGCGAGCCTGGCATTTGTTGGCCGGAAATGGCGCGTATGTACCACAGCATCGTCGCGAAGAAGGTGCGCGCCGTCTTCGAACGCGTCAATGAGGGGGACTACGAGGCGATGTTGCAGACGCTTGCCGGATGTTCTCCTATCGGTTCTACGGCGATCAGGCCCTGGGCGGAGAGCGTCACACCGTCGAGGCGATGAGGCGGCAGCAGCGTGAGACAACGTCCCTGACGGCTAGAAATGACGGTGGGGCCGCGAC
>JALYNC010000085.1 GCA_030773415.1 Actinomycetota bacterium | reverse complement strand
CGTAGATCATCGTGGCGTCGAAGCGGCGCCGGCGCGTCCGGGAGATCTCGAAGGTCCGGACGAAGGTCAGTGTCTCTCGGCCGTAACCGTCGATGTAGGCGTAGTTGTCGATGGTGAACGGCACGTTTCCGAGCGTTCTCCGGGAACATGATGTGCCGCCACGTCCCCAGGAACAGGAAAGGCACCGTCCAGATGGGGCCGCGCCGGATCTCGTTCATCACCCCGCGGCCGAGGCGCCACCCCGTCGCTGCTGGAGAAGCCGAAGCGCCGCTGCAGCATCGGGTGCAGGCGTTCAAAGTCGGGACCGAGTGCCCGGCGGAAGACGGCGGTCATGGCGCCGGCAGCCGGTCGAGGGTGCGCGGTGGGCGTCCGGAGGCGGGATCGGGTGGACGACGCCGGCAGCGCCTGGGGAACGGTCGCCGGAGCCGGCATGGCCGCCGCTGCCGCCGCAGCTGCGACCGCCCCGACGAGGGAGACAAGCAGTCCCCGGGAACGGAGCCGGGCGGCTGCCGCAAGCCCGGCCGCCGCGCGAACCCCGAGGTCCAGCACCCCCTGCGGTGTGCCTGCTCAGGGGGCACGCCATGCTCGATCCAGATGCGCAGCGCGTCGAAGCTGCGCGCCGTCAGCCATCCGACGAAAGGACGCACGAGCAGCGGGTCGAGCACCCTGCCGAGCACGCCCCAGCCGGGTCGGTAGTCGTAGCCGGTGAGAAAGCGCACGCCGTCCGGCCCCGGCTCGTATCGCCAGTAGCCGGCGCCGCTGCCCAGCGGCGACAGGCGGTCGTCACTGCTCCAGCGCAGCGCGGACGTGCAGGTACCGTCCGTCCGCCACCGCTCGCCGACGGAGACACCCCGGCCGCGCAGGGTGCGGCCCGGCAGCCGCAAGGCGTAGCTGAAGACCTGGTTTCCGGACGGGTCCGTGCCGGTCGGCGTTATCGAGGAGAACCGCAGATCCCACCGCGCGTGCTCCCCCGGATCCTGCGTGCATCGCCAGACCTCGTCCAGGGCACCGTTGATCGCCGTCTCGACGTACAGCGCCTGCATGGTGGCGCAGACTAGATGTCAGACAGATCGCGTGTCACCAGTGCTGCGAACTCAGCCGCAGACCGCTCCCGTAGCCGCGGAGCCGACCAGCTTGGCGTACTTGGCCAGCACGCCCGACTCGTAGCGCGGCGGCAGGGGCTTGAAGTTGGCCCGGCGCCGCTCCATCTCCTCCGGCTCCACCAGAACGTCCAGCCGGCGGTTCGGCACGTCGAGAACGATCGGGTCACCATCCTGCACGAAGGCGATGGGACCGGCGTACGCCGCCTCCGGGGCGACGTGACCGATGCACAACCCGTGGGTGGCGCCGGAGAACCGGCCGTCGGTCAGCAGCGCGACGTCCGCTCCGAGCCCGGCGCCCTTGACCGCCGCCGTCACGGCCAGCATCTCGCGCATGCCGGGGCCGCCTCGCGGACCTTCCCAGCGGATGACGATCACGTCGCCGGCGACGATGGAACCATTGGTGACCGCCTCCATGGCTCCCGGCTCACCGTCGAAGACCCGGGCTCGCCCCTCGAACCGCAGCGACTCCATGCCAGCGCTCTTCACTACCGCCCCCTCCGGGGCCAGCGATCCGTGCAGCACGGCCAGGCCACCGGTCGGGTAGATCGGGTCGGCGATCGGGTGGATGATCTTCCCGTCCGGGGCGGGGGGGTCCAGCGCCTCGAGGTTCTCGGCGACCGTCTTGCCGGTCACCGTCATCGCGTCACCGTGCAGCAAACCAGCGTCCAGCAGTTCCCGCATGACGACCGGCACGCCGCCGATCTTGTCCAGGTTGTTCATGACGTAGCGACCGAACGGCTTGAAGTCCCCGAGATGCGGCACCTTGGCGCCGATCCGGTTGAAGTCCTCGAGCTCGAGATCGACGCGAGCTTCGTGCGCGATGGCGAGCATGTGCAGCACGGCGTTCGTCGAGCCACCGAGGGCCTGCACCACCGCGATCGCGTTCTCGAAGGCTTCGCGGGTGAGGATCTGCCGGGCGGTCAGCCCGAGGTCGAGAAGGTTGACGACCGCCTCGCCGGACTGCTGGGCGAACACGTCGCGCCGGCTGTCGGGCGCGGGCGCCGAGGCGCTGCCGGGCAGCGCCATGCCGAGGGCCTCGGCCGCGCTGGACATCGTGTTGGCGGTGAACATGCCGCCGCAGGAGCCTTCGCTGGGGCAGGCGGCCCGCTCCACCTCGCCGAGCTGTTCACGGGTGATGTGCCCGCGGGCCTCGGCGCCGACGGCCTCGAACACCTCCTGGATGGTGATCTGCGAGCCGTCCCGCAGAAAGCCGGGAAGGATCGAGCCGCCGTAGAGGAACACCGCGGGCAGGTCCATCCGCGCCGCCGCCATGAGCATGCCCGGCAGCGACTTGTCGCAGCCGGCGAGCACGACCATCGCGTCCATTCGCTCGGCGTGGACCATGAGCTCCACCGAGTCGGCGATCCACTCCCGGCTCACCAGGCTGGCCCGCATGCCCTCGTGGCCCATCGAGATGCCGTCGGAGACGGCGATGGTGGTGAACTCCAGCGGGAATCCGCCGGCGCGGCGCACGCCCTCCTTCGCGCCCTGGGCGAGGCGCGCCAGCGGCATGTTGCACGGCGTCACCTCGTTCCACGAGGACGCGACGGCGATCTGCGGCTTGTCCCAGTCCTTGTCGGTCATGCCGACGGCGCGCAGCATGGCGCGGGCCGGTGCACGCTCCGGACCGGTGGTGACGTCGTGACTGCGCAGCTTGCGGTCGCTCATGCGGGGTCGCTCCAGCATCCGGCGCCGCACCGTCCACCGCGGACAGCACGGACGCGCTCGGGGTTGCCCCTACTCTACGGCGGTTGCGCAGCGGGGCCCGGACGCGTTTCCCGTCTGGAAAACTGGCCGCATGCAGCAACGACGGCTGGGAACGGGCGGGCTACCGGTCGGCTCAATCGGCCTGGGATGCATGGGCATGTCCTGGGCGTACGGCGAGCCAGAGCGCAACGACGCCGAGTCGGTGCGGGTGCTACAGCGGGCGCTGGAGCTGGGCGTCACCCTCATCGACACCGCCGATGTCTACGGCCCGTTCCACAACGAGGAGCTGGTAGGGCGGGCGCTTGCTTCCTATCGGGACAGCGTGACCCTCGCCACCAAGGTGGGGCTGGTGCTGCGGGACGGCGAGGTCGTGCGGGACGGCCGGCCGGAGTACGTGCGCGAGGCCTGCGACGGCTCGCTGCGCCGCCTCGGCGTCGACCGGATCGACCTCTACCAGCTGCACCGGGTCGACCCGAAGGTTCCGGTCGAGGAGACCTGGGGCGCCATGGCCGAGCTGGTGCGGGCCGGCAAGGTGCGTGCTCTGGGCATCTCCGAGGCGACGCTGCCCGACCTCAAGCGGGTGATGCACGTATTTCCGGTGACCAGCGTGCAGAGCGAGCTGTCACTGTGGACGCGCGAATCGATGGCGGACATCCTCCCGTGGTGCGTCTCGCACGGAGTCGGCTTCATCCCGTACGCCCCGCTGGGACGCGGCTTTCTCACCGGCCGGTACGCCACGGCCAACTTCGCCACCGGGGACTTCCGGTCACGCAATCCGCGGTTCACGCCGCGGGCCATCGCGGCGAACCTGGCGATCGTGGACGTCGTGAAGGCGGTGGCCCGCCGGCACGGCGCGACGCCTGCACAGGTGGCGATCGCGTGGGTGCTCGCCCAAGGCGACCAGGTGGTGCCTATTCCGGGGACCAAGAAGCTGCGCTACCTGGAGGAGAACGTCAAGGCCGCGTATCTGGAGCTCACGCCGGCCGACTTCGCCGAACTGGACGCCCTCCCCGAGCCGGTGGGAGACCGGTACTGATCCATCCGGGCGGCCGCCGACAGACCTGGGGGGCTTCGCGGCCCCGGATGTGCGGCCGCAGCGCCGGACGTACGATTGACCCGTCATGGCCCGTTCCCGCTCCGCCGCTCGCCGGCCCGCAGCCGGCGCGGGGCGATGACCGCGGAGGCCTTGCGCACACCGCCGGCCGACCTGCGCGCCACCACGGTTGAGCTGGACAGGGCCCCCGACCTGCTCGCCTGCCTTCCGCCGTCCGACGCGGTCGCGTGGGTCCGCAACGGGCAAGGGCTCGTCGGCTGGGGAGTGGCCGCCCGGATCGAGCTGGGCAGCGGTGTCGACCGGATCTCGCGCGCCGCCGAGGCCATGCGGATGCTTGGTGCCGCCGTCCGCACCGGCGACGCCGCCGGGCGCTGGGGTGAGGGGCTGGTCGGCTTCGCCAGCTTCACCTTCGACCCGCAGTCCACCGGCTCCGTCCTGATGGTTCCCCGGGTGCTGGTGGGCCGCGACGGCGATCGAGCCTGGATGACGACCATCGGCGAGGTGGAGCGCCCCGACCTGTCGGGCCGGCCCGGGGCGCCCGGGCCGACCGGTGTCAGGTTTCTGGGCTCGACCGTGCCCGGCGCGGTGTGGCAGCGCAGTGTCACCACCGCCGCCGAGACCATCCGGAACGGTGCCTTGCGCAAGGTCGTGCTGGCCCGGGACGAGCACGTCGAGGCGGCCGGCGACATCGACGCCCGGGCGGTGGCGAGCAGGCTTGCCCAGCGCTATCCGGGTTGCTTCACCTACCTGGTCGACGGCTTGGTCGGCGCGACGCCCGAGCTGCTCGTGCGCCGCCGGGAGGAGCGGGTGGAGTCGCTGGTGCTGGCCGGCACGGCCGCCCGCGGCGCCGACGACGATGCCGACGCGGCGCTGGGAGCGCAGCTGCTGGCTTCGGCGAAGAACCTCGAAGAACACGCCCTGGCGGTGGCGTCCGTCGTGTCCGTTCTTCAGGAACGATGCGTTGCCCTGTCGGTCCCCCGCGGCCCGGGTCTGCTGAAGCTGGCCAACGCCCAGCACCTGGCGACACGCCTGACCGGACGGCTGCGCCGCCCGGAGTCGGCGCTGGATCTCGTTGCTGCGCTGCACCCGAGCGCAGCCGTGTGCGGCACGCCGACGGACGCCGCTCTGGGGACGATCCGGCAGCTGGAGGGCATGGATCGCGGCCGCTACAGCGGCCCGGTGGGTTGGATGGACGCCGCGGGAAACGGCGAGTTCGGCATCGCCCTGCGCTGCGCGCAGCTGTCTGGGCGGCGAGCGCGGCTGTTCGCCGGCAACGGCATCATGGGCGGTTCGGACCCGGCAGCCGAGCTCGCCGAGACCAACCTCAAGCTGGACGCGGTCCGCTCCGCCCTGCGCTGACGGCCTCGGCGACCGCCTGCTGCAGCCGTCCGTGCAGTGCGGCGCCGGCGGCGCGATCGGTGCGAACCTCCCACAGGGCAATGCCGGTTACGTCGCTGCTGACAGCGGCGTCCAGGTCCGCGCCGGTGTGCAGCAGCCGGTAGTGCGCCCCCGCCTCGTCCGCCACCGCCTTCAGGTTCGGTTGCTGCGGGGTGCCGAACACCCGCTCGAAGTGCGGCGCGTTCGCCTGGGGCAGCAGGGAGAAGATGCCTCCGAATTAGTTATTGAGCACCACGAACGCCAGGTTCGGCCGGGGTTCGCCGGCCGCGATGCTCAGCCCGTTGCGGTCGTGCAGCAGCGACAGGTCCCCCAGCAGCGCGTACGCGGGTCCGCCGGAGGCGAGGGCGGCTCCGATCGCCGTGGAGACCAGCCCGTCGATGCCGCTGGCGCCCCGGTTCGCCAGCACACGGACGCCGGTACGCGGCGTCATCGTCAGGTTGAGGTCCCGCGCCGGCATGCTGGACCCGGCGAACACCAGGGAGCTGCTCTGGGCCGCCGCCGCCACATCCCGGGCCACCCGCGGCTCCGACAGCGGCTCACCGTCCAGTACCGCGGCGGCAGCGGCTGTCGCCGCCCGGTCGGCCGCCAGCCACGAGTCGAGCCAGCCGGTGCCACCTCGCCGGCCGGAGGAGAGCGCACCTTCTCCGGCGGGTAGGGCCGGGCGACCGATCCGCACCTCGGCCGCCATCCGCGGTGGATCGGGCCAGCGCTCGGAGCCGGACAGCACCACATGCCGGCACCCGGATCCCAGCAGGCTGAGCAGCGGGCGGGACAACGTCACGCGCCCGGCGGAGACAATCAGCTCCGGCTGTTGAGCCGCGGCGAATCCCGGCGCCCCGAGCAGCCACGAGTAGGCCGCCACCGCGTTCGGCCCGCACCGACCGCCGCTGCTCGGCTCGGCCAGCACCGGCCACCCCGCAACTTCGGCGAGCCGCAGCAGGTCGGGAACGCCCGACGCGCCGTCCCCCAACACCAGCAAAGCCCGTTCGGTAGCGACGAGGTCCGAGACGTCCACCACCGCCTGCCCACGGTGGACCTGCGTCCACGGCTCGCCGCCCGGCCGCCCGTCGAGCGGCTCCGGCCACTCGATGTTCCCGTCGGGGATCAGCGGCTCGCGGAACGACACGTTCAGGTGCACCGGTCCGGTCGCCGCTGCCCCCCATGCCCGGCAGGCCAGCGACCGCCAGTAACCGGCGCCGCCGGTTCGCCGCTCCGGCACCCCCACCTCGGCGAAGAACCGCACCGCGCCGCCGTACAACTTGATCTGGTCGATCGTCTGATTGGCGCCCGTGCCCCGCAGCTCGGGCGGACGGTCGGCGGTCAGCACGAGCAACGGCACGTCCGCCGAATCCGCCTCCAGGACCGCCGGGTGGAAGTTCGCCGCCGCCGTTCCAGAGGTGCAGACCAAGGCCGCCGGACGACCGGATGCCTTGGCGAGCCCCAGAGCAAGAAAGGACGCCGAACGCTCATCGAGCCGGACGTGCAGCCGGACCCGCGGCTCGGCGGCGAGCGCCAACGCGAGAGGCGCCGAGCGGGAGCCGGGAGCGAGCACCGCCTCGGTCATGCCGCACCGCACCAGCTCGTCGACCAGGACGGTGGCCAGCGCGGTGGCCGGGTTCACCGGTCGGACCCCGCAATGCCGGCGGAGCCGCCGCCCGCCGCCAGGTCGTCGAGCACCATCTCGGCAGCGGAGAGCCGGGCGAGCCACTCTTCGGCGGCCGGGCCCACCCACTCCCAGCCCGACAGGCGATCCTCGTCCACCGCCGGACGGCGCACCTCCAGGTAGCCGTCCACCGGCAGCAGTGGTGCGCAGGTCACGTCGCCAGCCAGCATCGTCGCGGTACCCAGGCCGCACGCGTACGGCAACCGGGGCAGGGCAGCCGCCAGCGCCAGGCCGGCCGCCAGACCGATCGAACTCTCCACCGCGGACGACACCACCACCGGCAGCCCGCAAGCCTGCGCCAGCTCCAGCGCGGCCCGCACCCCGCCGAGCGGCTGAACCTTCAGCACCGCGATGTCGGCGGAGCCGGCCGCCGCCACGTGCAGCGGATCGGCGGCCCGGCGGATCGACTCATCGGCAGCAACGGGCACGTCGATGCGGCGACGCACCGCCGCAAGCTCGTGCAAGGTGGCACACGGTTGCTCGACGTACTCCAGGTCGAAGCGGTCGAGCCGGCGCACGGCGCGAGCGGCGTCCTCGACGGACCAGCCCCCGTTGGCATCGACCCGGACCCGCCCGCCCGGCCCGAGGGCGCTGCGCACAGCAGCGACGCGGTCCACGTCGTCGGACAGGCTCTGCCCCGCCTCGGCAACCTTGACTTTCGCGGTCCGGCAGCCGCTGGCGGCGACCAGGCGCTCCGCCACATCCGGCGCCACCGCCGGAATGGTCACGTTGACCGGCACCCGATCGCGCACGGGCGCCGGCCAGCCGTCGTTCGCGGCCTCCCGCGCGGCCGCGAGCCAGCGGGCGGACTCCCGGGGGCCGTACTCAGGGAACGGGGAGAACTCACCCCACCCTGCCGGGCCGTGCAGCAGCACGCCCTCGCGTCGATCCACGCTGCGGAACCGGTTCCGCAGCGGGATCGAGAAGACCCTCAAGGGCGCTTTGGGAACTTGCCGAAGTCGGGCTTGCGCTTGTTGACGTAGGCGTCGCGGCCTTCCTGGGCCTCTTCGCTCATGTAGTAGAGCATCGTCGCGTCACCGGCGAACTGCTGGAGACCGGCCAGGCCATCGTCCGTGGCGTTCAGCGCGCCCTTCAGCATGCGGAGCGCGAGCGGTGAGTGCTGGAGGATCTCGCGGCACCATTGGACGGTCTCCTCCTCCAGCCGCTCAAGCGGCACGACGGCGTTGACCAGGCCCATCTCAAGGGCCTGCTGCGCGTCGTACTGCCGGCACAGGAACCAGATCTCGCGGGCCTTCTTCTGCCCGACGGAACGGGCGAGCAGGCCGGAGCCGTAACCGGCGTCGAAGGAGCCCACCCGAGGGCCGGTCTGCCCGAAGCGTGCGTTGTCAGCGGCAATCGTGAGGTCGCAGACGACATGCAGGACGTGGCCGCCGCCGATGGCGTAACCGGCAACCATCGCGATGACGGGCTTCGGCGTGCGGCGGATCTGGATCTGCAGGTCCAGCACGTTGAGCCGGCCCACACCCTGGGGATCGGCGTAGCCGTCGTTGCCGCGGATCTTCTGGTCGCCGCCGGAGCAGAAGGCCTGATCGCCCTCCCCGGTCAGGATGATGACGCCGATCGTCGGGTCGTCCCTGGCGATGTCCATGGCCCGCGCCATCTCGAACAGCGTGGTCGGACGGAACGCGTTGCGGACCTCGGGGCGGTTGATGGTGATCTTGGCGATGCCTTCAGCCGTGGCGTACTTGATGTCCTCGTAGTCGCCGGACTGCTGCCACTCGATCACGGTGCTCCTCGGGAGGGTCGCGCTGCTGCGCAGCTAGCCTAGACGCGATGGCCGGCCGCCCCCTGCATGCCCTCGCGCTGCCTGCGGGCCGGGCGCTCACCACGGCGGTGCACGAGGCGCTCGACGGTGGGCCCGCCGTGCTGCCGCTCTCTCCCGACCTGCGACCGGCCGAGCTGGTCGCCCTGCTGACGGCGCTGCGGCCGACACGACTGATCACTGCCGTCAGCGACGAGCCCTTGCGCGACGGACTGCCGGTGGCGGGAGACGTCGCGCTGGTGGTTCCGACGTCCGGCTCCACCCGGACCCCCAAGGGGGTCGAGCTGTCCGCGGACGCCTTGCTCGCCTCCGCGCGCAGCAGCCTGCGGCGGCTGGACGCGGGCGACGGTCAGCGGTGGTTGTGCTGCCTGCCGCTGTCGCACATCGGCGGACTGCAGGTGCTGATCCGCTCACGGCTGCTGGGCACGGAGCCGGTGCTCCTCCCGCGCTTCGACGTGGCCACGGTAATCACGTCCGCCGCGGCCACCGACTGGCTAGCACTGGTCCCCACGATGCTCACCCGCCTGCTGGACGCCGGCACCGATCTGAGCCGCTGGCGCGGCATCCTGCTCGGCGGCGCCGCACCGGGCGAGCGGCTGCTGGACCGGGCGCGGGAGGCCGGCGCGCGGGTGTTCACCACGTACGGGATGTCGGAGACCGCGGGCGGCTGCGTCTACGACGGTGTTCCGCTGGACGGGGTGCGGATCCGGCTCGGGGACGATGGCCGTATCTCAATCGCCGGCCCGGTGCTGTGCGCGGGATACCGGCTCGCCCCGGCACCGGTGAAGGGTGGATGGCTGCGTACGTCGGACCTCGGCCGCTGGGCGCCGGACGGCCGGCTGCAGGTGCTGGGCCGCGACGACGACGTTCTCGTCACCGGCGGGGAGAACGTCGTCGCCGGTGAGGTCGCTTCGGTGGTGTCGGCGCATCCCGGCGTGGCCGAGGCCGTCGTGGTCGGCGCGCCCGATCCCGAATGGGGCACCCGGGTGGTCGCCGTGGTGGTGCCCGCCACCCCGTCGCAACCACCGACGCTCGCCGAGGTACGGGACCACTGCCGGCTGGCGCTCGCCCCCTGGAAGTGGCCGAGGCAGCTGCTGGTTCTGGATTCACTGCCGCTCCTGGCCAACGGCAAGCTGGATCGGGCGTCCCTGACCGCATCAGCTGCCGCACCAGTGGCGCCATCCGCCGGCCCGGGCGAGCATGAGCCATGACCCCTCGCCAGCGGGCCGCTGCCCGTGCCGCCATCGCCGGCCTGTCGCTCGCCGCATTGGCCGCCTGCGGCGGCAACGGCCCCAATGAATCGCCAGAGCCGGAAAGCGCAGCCACGCCGAGCGCGACAGTCACCGCGGAAGGCCGGCCGTCCGCGCGGGCGTCCACTACCGCCGGCTGGCAGCCCGCTCGGCTGTCCGGCCCCGAGGTACTCGCCACCGGTCTCGAGGTCCCATGGGGACTGGCGTTCCTGCCCGACGGCACGGCGCTGATCTCGGAGCGCGACTCCGGCCGGATCCTGCAGCTGCGGCCCGGTTCGCGGCCCCGGGAGGTGGCGCGGCTGACCGAGTCGGACGCTCGTGGCGAGGGCGGACTGCTCGGCATCGCCGTCTCGCCCGACTACGACACCGATCGGCTGGTGTACGCGTACTACACGACCGCCGAGGACAACCGCATCGCGCGCTTCCGCCTCGGCGAGCGTCCGCGGCCCATCCTCACCGGCATACCGGCCGCCGGCTTCCACAACGGCGGACGGATCGCGTTCGGGCCGGACGGATTCCTGTACGCCGGCACCGGCGACGCGGGCCAGCAGAGCCTGTCCCAGGATCCCGGCAGCCTCGGCGGCAAGGTGCTGCGGATGACCGCCGACGGGCGGCCGGCGCCGGGCAACCCCGACGGAACGCTGGTCTGGACGCTCGGTCACCGCAATGTGCAGGGCCTGGCCTGGGACGACGCCCGGCGCATGTACGCCACCGAGTTCGGCCAAAACACCTTCGATGAGGTGAATCTGCTGCGGGCCGGCAGCAACTACGGGTGGCCGCGAGTCGAGGGCAAGGGCGGCGATCAACGCTTCACCGACCCGGTGGTCACCTGGGGGACCGCCGAGGCGTCCCCCAGCGGAGCGGCCATCGCCGGCGGCAACCTGTACGTCGCCGCGCTGCGCGGGGAACGGCTGTGGCAGGTGCAGCTGGGCAACGGCGGCGTCCGCGGCACGAGACCGCTGCTGCAGGGCCAGTTCGGCCGGCTCCGGCACGTGGCCTACGGCCCGGACGGCGCACTGTGGCTGCTCACCAGCAACCGCGACGGCCGCGGCGACCCGGTGGCCGCGGACGACCGCGTGATCCGCATCCCCGTCCCCCGGTAAGCGCGGGGCTGCCGCAGCGATAAGCCCCGGCCTGCCGGGGCGGGCCGAAAAACCCTGGTCTGCCGCCAGTTCCCTGCGATGCAATGGCGGCCATGCGACCGACGCTGACCGCGCCACCGGCGCTGTCCCCCGGCGACCGGGTGGCCGTCGTCTCGCCCTCCTTCGCTGCGCCCGGGGCGTTCCCGCACGTGCACGAGGTGGCGATGCGCCGGCTTCAGGAGGAGCTCGGCCTCGTGCCGGTGGAGTATCCGACCACCCGGCAGGTGGGCGCTCCCGCCGCGGATCGGGCGCGGGACCTGATGGCTGCCTTCGCCGATCCCACGATCCGGGCGGTGCTGGCCACCATCGGCGGTGACGACCAGCTCACCGTCCTGCCGCACCTCGACCCGGACGTGTTCCGGGGCGACCCAAAGCCGTTCGCCGGTTACAGCGACAACACCAACCTGCTGAACTGGCTCTGGAACCTCGGGATCGTCGGCTACCACGGCGGTTCCACGATGGTGCATCTCAGCCGTCCCGGCGGACTGCACCCGGTGTCCGCGGGATCGCTGCGGGCTGCACTGTTCGATCGGGGGGACCTGGAGCTGCAGCCGCAGGAGACCTTCAGCGAGGACGAGCTGGACTGGGCCGACCCGGCCAACCTCGACCAGCAGGCGGCCGTACTCCCGGCTCCCGGGTGGCATTGGCATCGAGCGGACCGCGTGGTGCGCGGCCCGAGCTGGGGTGGAAATCTGGAGATCTGCACTGGAATCTCGCCGCCGACCGCTGGATCCGGCCGGTGGCGGACTACGCCGGCTGCGTGCTGCTGCTGGAGACGTCCGAGGAGATGCCCAGCACCCTTGAGGTCTTCCGCATGCTGCGCAACGCCGGCGAGCGGGGACTGCTGGCCCAGTTCCCCGTCGCCATCGTCGGCGTGCCGAAAGCCTCCAGCCTGGAGCGGTTCCTGCCGCCGCAGGACCGGGCCGGCTACCGCGACCAGCAGCGGGAGGCCGTCGCGGTGGCGTTCGACCGCTACAACCCGGAGGCGATGCTGGTGTTCGGCGTCGACATCGGCCACACCGATCCGCAGTGGGTGCTGCCGTACGGCGGGGACATCACCGTCGACGGACCGGGCCGCCGGATCACCGCCCACTTCTGAGGGACGTCAAGCCCGGTCGACCACGGCGTCCTCGTCCACAGCGGAGTTGGCGCAGTGGGCGCAGCAGAAGAACTGCTCACCCACCTGCATGCCGTGGCCGATGACCTTGCAGCCGCAGTGCTCACACACCGGCGCCATCTTGTGGATCGCGCACTCGAAGCTGTCGAACACGTGCACGGCGCCCTGCGCGTGAATCTCGAACGCCATGTCGTAGTCGTTGCCGCAGACTTCGCACGTTCCCATCGGGCTCTCCTCGGTTGATCGACACGCGGGATATTGGCTTCGACGAAGCCACTACCCAGGAAGCGGCGCGCTGATCGACGACGCCCGGCGACGTCAGGAGCGCACCGACCAGCGCAGTGTCCGGAACGTCAGCGAGTACCGCTCCTGCGGCACCGCCGGAATGCTGTGCTGCCACACCGTCCGTGCCTTGCCGGCGAGCACGTACGCCGAGCGCGGCGGCAGGGGCTGCTCGTGCACCCGGCGTTCCGTTCCGCTGCCACGCTGAAACCGCATGACGCAGGACGAACCGAGCGAGACGCCCACCACATCACCGAACGCGGGCGCGTCGCGGTGCCAACCGATGGTGGCGGCTGGGGGATAGCGGGTGGCCAGTACCTCCGCAAGGTCCTCGGCGGGCCGGCCGAGCAGCTCCGCGCATTGGGCGCGGACACCCAGCAGCTGGTCCGGAATCGGGTCGCCGGGCGTCAGCGCCTGGGAATCGAAGTTGTAGCCAACCCCGTAGTGGCGCACCACGCGGCGGGCGACCTGGCCGTGCATGCGGACCTCGCGGTAATCGAGCGCGGCCAGCCAGTCCAGCAGCTGCGCCTCCTGTTCCGGCGTCAGCAGCTGTTCGGCGAACACCAGCCCCGCCGGCACCTCCAGAATTCCGCGCATCTTTCCCACGCCTCCGCTAGTGCCCGCCCCGCAACGGCGGGCATACCTGCCCGAAGGGGGCGGTTCTACCGGCACCCTCCGCCAGGCGAACACCTCGGAGCCCACCATGCAGTTCGGCGTCTTCTCGGTCGGCGACGTCACGCCGGACCCCACGACCGGCCGGGCACCGACCGAGGCCGAGCGCATCGCGTCCATGGTCGCCATCGCGCTCAAGGCCGAGGAGGTCGGCCTGGACGTGTTCGCCACCGGCGAGCACCACAACCCGCCGTTCGTGCCGTCCTCCCCCACGACGATGCTCGGTTATCTCGCCGCCCGCACCAGCACGCTGCAGCTGTCCACCGCCACCACGCTGATCACCACCAACGACCCGGTGAAGATCGCCGAGGACTACGCGATGCTGCAGCACCTCGCAGGCGGGCGGGTCGACCTGATGCTGGGACGGGGCAACACCGGGCCCGTCTACCCGTGGTTCGGTCAGGACATCCGTAACGGCATCGCCTTGGCGTACGAGAACTACGCGTTGCTGCACCGTCTGTGGCGCGAGGACGTCCTGGACTGGGAGGGCCGCTTCCGCACCCCGCTGCAGGGCTTCACCTCCACCCCGCGGCCGCTGGACGGCGTGCCGCCTTTCGTCTGGCACGGGTCCATCCGCAGTCCGGAGATCGCTGAGCAGGCCGCGTTCTACGGCGACGGTTTCTTCCACAACCACATCTTCTGGCCGGCGGAGCACACGCAGCGGATGGTCGGTCTGTACCGGGAACGCTTCGAGCACCACGGGCACGGCCCGGCCGCCTCGGCGATCGTGGGGCTGGGCGGGCAGGTGTTCATGCGACCCAACTCCCAGGACGCGGTGCGGGAGTTCCGCCCGTACTTCGACAACGCCCCGGTGTACGGGCACGGCCCGTCGCTGGAGGACTTCATGGCGCAGACGCCGCTCACCGTCGGCAGCCCGCAGCAGGTGATCGAGCGGACGCTGACGTTCCGCGAGTACGTCGGGGACTACCAGCGCCAGCTGTTCCTGATCGACCACGCCGGCCTGCCGCTGAAGACGGTGCTGGAGCAGCTCGACATTCTCGGCGAAGAAGTAGTTCCCGTCCTGCGTAAGGAGTTCGCCGCCCTGCGTCCCCCGTCCGTGCCGGACGCGCCCACGCACGAGAGCCTGGTAGCCGCCACGCGGGCGTAACACCGTCACGGCAGCCTGAACGGACCCCAGTCGCGCTCGCCTACCGCGCAGCGGGCGATGGCCTCGTCCAGAACTTCTGGCGGCGGCTTGTCGTCCTGCTCCCAGCCCTGTTGCTTCAGCGCCAGCAACAGGGGCAACAACCGCGGGTCGGCCGTCTCCCCGGCCGCTTCGACGATCAGATTGCCGGTACGCGGGTCGGCGAGCAGCTCCATCAGCCGCGGGATGGCGCGAGGGTCGCCGCGTCGGGCCAAC
>JALYNC010000084.1 GCA_030773415.1 Actinomycetota bacterium | reverse complement strand
GGCTGCATGGTGGGTCAGGTTCCGTCGTCCGACGGCATGCTCTGAGCATTGTCCGCGGGCACCAGATCCCCGGTGTCCGGGAAGTCGCCGACGGCGGCCACCTCGTCCCGAACCGACTCCTCAGGTGTCTGGGCGGCGGTGCGATCCAGGCGCATCGGCGCTACCGGTTCGGGTCCAACGTGTTCGGGTCCAACGGGTTCGGTCATGGTGGGGCAGTTCCCGCAGCAGCCCGGCTTCATACGGCACCGCCATCGGGTTCGCAGCACCGCGAAGGACAGGCGCTTCCACGCCACCGGAACCTCAGCGGGCATAGCGGGAAACCCGGCGATGTTCGGATGGACGTGACCGCACCCCTGCGCCTGGCGATGCTTGGCGACTCCATCGGGTATGGCACCGGCGCCGAGCGCCCCGAGGACCGCCTCGGGCCGCGGCTGGCGGCTGAGCTGCGCCGGCAGGGCATCGACGTCGAGCTGTCCGTCTTCGCCAAGCCCGGTGCGACGTCCAAGGGCCTGGCTGCCCAGGTCAAGGCCGCGGAGCAGACCGCCCTGGACGTCGTGGTGCTGGTGATCGGCGCGAACGACCTGGCCAAGTACGTGCCATCGGAGCGCTCGGCGGCGCTGCTGGGAGCCGCGGTAGCTGACCTGCGGCGTACGGACGCCGACGTCATCGTGTCCACAGCGCCGGACCTGTCAGCGGTGCCCGCCTGCCCGCCGGAGGCCGTCAGCTTCATCCGCGAGGCATGCGAGGACTTCGCCAGGGCGCAGGCCATCGCGACGCAGGCGGCCGGGGGCGTCGCGGCGCCGCTGGGCGGTGAACTGGGCCGGGTATTCGCCCGCAACCGGCGGATGTTCGCCGCTGATGGCTACCACCCCTCGTCCGAGGGCTATGCCCTTATCGCTGAGCGACTGGCCCCCTACGTTCTGGCAGCGGCACGCAGGAGGCTGGAGCAGGCGGTCGCCTGAGCTTTGACCGGCCCTGACCCGACCTGACTAGCCCTGAGCCGGCGCTGACCGGCAAGCCGCGTGGTCGTCAGAGCGCGGCGACGATCTTCCGAACCGTGTTCCAGTTGCGTGCGGTCGCCACCACGCCGAGCCGCTTCTCCAGATAGACGTTGGACAGCTTCATCGCCTGGGCACCGTCCGGGGTCCAGACGTACGCCTCGGATCCCCGCATCGCCAGTACCTCGGGCGTAAAGTCCTCGGCCAGCAGCGCCGTAACAGCTGCGCTCGCCGGCTCGGCCGACAGGAAGCTGACCAGGTAGCGCGCCGGGTCGGCGGCGATGGCTGCCAGCGGGTCCTCGTCCAGCACCGCGCGCACCTGCTCGGCGGTGCGCACGACGCAGCGGACGGGAACGCCGAAGGCGTCGGCCAGCAGCTGCTCCATCCCGTCGGTCAGCTCGAGTGCGGACGAGTCGCTGGTGAGCAGCACGTTGCCGCTGGCAGGATGGTGGCGACGAAGTAGCCGCGCTCGCCCAGCACCCGGCGCAGCTCCGCCATCGGCACCCGGTTACGTGACCCCAGATTGATGCCGCGGGGTAGCACGACGTAGCGCCGGCTCATCGCCGGTCAGCTGTCGAACCACTTGCGCAGCTTGCGCCGGGACAGCTCCCGGCGGGCCTGCGGCCACCGGGCGACCGCCGCCTCGGCGCGGGCCTGTTCCAGGGCGTGCAGCCGACCGAAGGTGAACCCGTTCTCCCCGGCCAGGTGACCACGCGCGCCGAACTCCCGCAGGACAGCGCGGGTAACCACTCCGTCGTTGAAGTCCCCGAGCGACTCCTGCAGGCCGGTCAGTTGCTGTGCGAAGTTCCGGGTGGGCCGGCCGAACACCGGCTCCACGGCCTCCACTGCGTAGCGCATCCGCTTGGCGTCCTTGCGCACCCCGTGCAGCAGCTCGTCCTGCCGCGGGCCGGGTGGCGCCTGCTCGGCCGCCACCATGGCGGCGTCCAGTCGGCGCCAGGTCCGGCGCAGCAGCTTGGCAAGCACCGGGGCGGCGTCCTCGCCGGCCTGCTCGGTGAAGGGCGGCGCGGCGACGAGCGAGTCCAGGTCGTCCAGCAGGCGCAGATACCGTTCGCCGTTCAGCTCGGCGGTGAGCCACTCATGGGCAGCGCGGTACCGGGCCGTCATCTCGATGTGGACCCGCGTCTGCACCTTGCCCATCACCAGGTCCGGCGGCTCGGCGGCGACCATCTGCTGCAGCCGCGTGTGCATCACCTCGGCGTCCCGCACGCCACCGAGCACACCCGCCAGCCACCGCAGCTCGCTGCGAAGAGCATCCGTACGCTCCCGGTCCAGCAGCGGCCGGAAGGTGGCCAGCGCGCTGCGCAGCCGGCGGGTGGCCACCCGCATCTTGTGCACCGCATCCGGCAGTTCCCGACGGACCTGCGGGTCCCGCCGCACCAGCTCGGCCACCTGCTCGGCGAGGTGCGCCTGGACCACGCCACCCGCGGTCACGCCGCCCTGCCCGCGCAGCTCCGAACGTTGATCTCCCGCCGCGGTGTCAGCGCCACCGGGCTCCGCCCCGCCGGCGGAGACGTCGGCGTCCGGGCCGGGCAGCACCCGTGCCAGCTTGGATGCGGATGAGGACGGAACCGCTCCCGCGGCGGTCAGCCGCTGCTCGAGCTCATCGAGAAGTGCCCGCTCCCCGTCCAGCAGCTCCACCTCCCACTCCCGCCAGCGCAGGATGGAGCCGGCTGGCAGCGCCTCGCCGGTGACCGTGTCGTCGAGGAACTCCGCGAGCGCTCGGCCGTCGGCGTCCAGCAGCTGCTGGACCGTGCGACGGGTCGACAGCCGTCCAACCGGAGCGAGCTGCTGGCCGCGCACCCATGCCCGGACCAGCTGGAACAGCTCCTCGGGTACGGCGTCCGAGTCGGCGACGACGCGCAGCTCCTCCCGGTCCGCCCCCGCAGGCAGTTTCAGGGTCCAGCCGTCGTCCGCGCCGCCGGTGCGGTGGCGCAGCGTGATGCCGGCCCTGCGCAGCCGCAGGTCCGCCGTGTCGTAGTACGTCGCCTGCAGCGCGTACTCCGCTGCCGTTCCCGGGCTCGTGCCGGCGACGCCGTTCAGCTCCGGGACAGGCAGGAGGGAGTCGACGTCGTACTTGCGCTCGACCTCCAGCGCCGCGGTCAGTGCCCCGCTCCTCTCGGTGGGCCGCCTCGTCGCGGACGCAGACGCGTTCCCTTTCGTCACGCATGCTCCTTCGGGTGGCTGCTGTCGTACCCCTGTTATGCCTTACCGCGGGGCGCCGCCCGCAATCCGGGGTCGCGACGGTTGTCGCGGGTACGGTCCGGCTGTGATCACCGTGGCGGGCGAGGCGCTGATCGACCTGGTGGGGCTGGGTGATGGCGACTACCGGGCGGTCCCCGGCGGCGCGCCGGCGAACGTGGCCATCGCGCTGGCCCGGCTCGGCGTGCCCACGACGCTGCTCGCCCGGATCAGTCGCGACGCCTTCGGCCGTCGTCTCCGCGACCACCTGAGCAGCAACGGCGTGCTCCTGGACGCGGTCGTCGACGCCTCGCAGCCCACTACGCTCGCCGTGGCCGGGTTGGATGCGGCGGGCCGGGCCGCGTACGACTTCTACGTGCAGGGGAGCGCCGACTGGCAGTGGCGGGCCGACGAACTGCCCGCTACCTTGCCGGCCGGCACCGCCGCGTTGGCCGTCGGTTCGCTGGCACTCGCCCTGCCACCGGGTGCACAGGTGCTGGAACGGCTGGCGGAACGTGAGCGGCGGCGCGGCCTGGCGATCGCGTACGACCCCAACATCCGGCCAGCGCTCGCCCGGTCGCCGGCGGATGAGCGGTTGCGGGTGGAACGGCAGGTGGCGGCCAGCTCTATCGTGAAGTGCAGTGACGAGGACGCCGGCTGGCTGTACCCCGGCGAGCCGGTGGAGCAGGTTGCGCGCCGCTGGCTGGGGCTGGGCCCCGATCTGGTGGTTCTCACGCTTGGCCCGTCCGGTGCACTGGCCGTGAACGAGGGGGCGGGGCTGGTGCATCGGGGCGGCCGCACGGTCGACGTGGTGGACACGGTCGGTGCCGGCGACTCCTTCTTGGCCGGTCTGCTCGCCGGCATGCTGGGCGCCGGCCTGCTGGGCCCGGCGTCTCCGGCGCGCCGGCTGGCTGACGCTGGGACGCTCGGCCCGCTGCTCGACCGGGCGATTCTCATCTCGGCGCTGACCTGCGCGCGCCGCGGGGCGGACCCGCCGGACACGCGGCAGGTCGCCGCGGCGGCGGCCTTCGAGTGAGCCCTTGCCGCGGATCAGCGAGCAGGACATGAGCGAGCGGGAAGTCAGGGAGCAGGGAGCCGGGCTACGGTCGCGGCGGTCCGGTGGAGGCCCGGACGACCAGTCTGGTCGGGAACACCATGTCCGGCGCGGAGCTGCCGGCCACGTCGTCGGGGTCGGTGGCACCGGTGAGCATGTCCAGCAACCAGGTCGCCGCCGCCTCACCCTGGGCGGCCACCGGCTGGGCGATGGTCGTGAGGTCGACGAGGCTCGCCATCTCGTGGTCGTCGAACCCCATCACGGAGATCCGGCCGGGCACGTTGATTCCGGTCCGGCGCAGCGTGCGTAGCGCGCCGAGCGCCATCTCGTCACACTCGGCGAACACGGCGGTGGGCAGCACCTGCTCGGTGAGCAGCCGGCTCATCGCGGCCGCACCGCCTTCGAAGCCCCACTGCTCGGCGACCACGTGGCAATCCGGCAGAGCGACGCCGGCTTCCCGGAGCGCCTGCAGGAAACCGTCGCGTCGGGCGTCGGCGGCCAGCGCCCGCTGTCCGCACGCCGTGCCGCTGAGAACGGCGAGGTCCGTGTGGCCCAGATGCAGCAGGTAGCGGGCGGCCATCGCCCCACCGGCCGCCTCGTCGATCCGCACGGTCGCGGCATCGGTCCACTGCCCGCCGACCACCGCCAGCGGCACGCCCAGTGACTCCAACTGGGCTCGCTCCCGATCGTCCATCGGGAGCCCGAGAACGAGGACGGCATCCACCCGGCGCGCGAGCGGCAACCGGCGGAAGAACCGTGACCGCCCGTCCGCGTCACCGACGTTGTAGAGCAGCAGGTCGTATCCGGCGGAGCGCAGGACCGGCTCGGCACCGGCGAAGATCTCGCCGAGGAACCAGCGCGCACTCAGCGGTGCCACCACACCCACCGTCTGCGTGCGACCGGAGGCGAGCCCCGAAGCCACCGGTGACGGCGCGTATGCCAGGGCGTCCGCTGCCTGCTCGACCCGGGCACGTGTCTGCGGAGTGACCGAGGGCAGGCCCCGCAGCGCGCGCGAGACGGTGGCCGTGGAGACGCCGGCCTTGCGGGCGACGTCCCGGATGCTGGCGTGTTCCCGCCTGCTGGAGAAGGTCACTGGCCGCCTTCCGACACGTCGTGCAAACGGTTGCACGGGCAGCCCTCACCGAGCAGTCGACGCCCGCGGCATGCCTCGAAAACCCGAAGAAACGCTTGCAACAGATCTAGCGCAGTTGCCGACCGTCGTGCAAGAGTCGCCACCGGTAGCGCACATCTGTGCACTGCGTAACGGGATACCAGGGGAGTTCACATGCGCAGACGTCGTCCGGCGCGGCTGGCGGCCACCGCAGCGATCCTTCTCACCACGGCCGGCTGTTTCGGTGGGAACGGCGGAGGTGGTGGCGGCGGCGGAGGCGGCGACAACAACGTCGGCCTGGCCGGCAAGCCCAATGACAACAAGGTCGAGATCTTCGGCAACTTTCCGGGCGAGGAGGCCAAGCTGTTCGAGGCCTCGCTCAAGGGCTTCGAGCAGGAGTCGGGCATCGACGTCACGTACGTGCCGTCGAACGACTTCGCCACGCTGATCCGCAGCCGCGTGTCGGGCAACAACGCCCCCGACATCGCGCTGTTCCCACAACCCGGCCTGTTGCTCGACATCGCAAAGCAGAACAAGCTGCAGCCGCTCGAGGGCATCGTCGACACCGACGCGCTCCAGGAATCACTGATTCCAGGGTTCCTAGACGCCACCACGCACGAAGGCAAGGTCTACGGCGCGCCGATGCGCATGGCCGTCAAGAGCCTGGTGTGGTACCCGGCTCCGGAGTTCGAGGAGGCCGGTTACAAGGCGCCGAAGACCCACGAGGAGCTCGTCGAGCTGACGAATCAGATCAAGGCCGACGGCAAGACCCCGTGGTGCATCGGCATGGAGTCGGGTCAGGCCACCGGCTGGGTGGCGACCGACTGGCTGGAGGAGTACGTCCTGCGTGAGGGCGGGCCGGAGACCTACGACGAGTGGGTGAGCCACGAGATCCCGTTCAACGACGACGTCGTCAAGAAGGCCGCCGAGGACTTCCAGGAGATCGCCTTCCCCGAAGGCAACGTGCTGGGCGGCCGCAAGTCGATCGTGAGCACGCCGTTCGGCACCAGCCAGAACGCGATGTTCACCAACCCGCCCGGCTGCATGCTGCACCGGCAGGGCAACTTCATCCAGGGTTTCTTTCCGGAGGCGGTGAAGAAGGACCCGGCTGCCAACGTCGGCCTGTTCGTGCTGCCTCCGGTCGAGGACGGCTATGACGGCCAGCCCATCCTGGGCGCCGGCGACCTCGCCGCCGCGTTCAGCAGCGAGGACGAAGACACCAAGGAAGTGATGGAGTTCATCACCTCGGCGGACTTCGGTGGCGAGTGGGCCAAGGGCGGTGGCTGGTTGTCGCCGCACACCACCTTCGACGCCGCGCAGTACCCGGACGACATCACCCGGGAGATCGCCGACCTTGCGGCGAACGCCGACGTGTTCCGTTTCGACGGTTCGGACGTCATGCCGGGCGCGGTCGGAGCCGGCTCCTTCTGGACCGGGATGACCGGCTGGATCAGCGGTCAGCAGGACCTGGACGCGGCGCTGGAGCAGATCGAGAACAGCTGGCCCAGCAGCTAGGCCGGCGGAACGAAGCCGATGGAGCCGGACGCACGCCCCCGTGGCAGCGTGCGTCCGGCTTCCCGGGCCGACTGAAACTTCCGGCAACGGACGGGCGCTGAGGTCAACCTGAGGAGCAGGGCATGCTGAAGATTCTCAATGCACTGGTGGCCGTTTTCGGCGGCGTCGCCGGCGCGCTGCTGGTCTACTACGTGTTCAACAAACTCGTCGAGCGCCTCCCGGACAAGTGGGAGGCACGGCTGAAGCCGTACGTGTTCATTGGCCCGGCGTTCCTCGTGATCGGTCTCTTCCTCGTGTACCCGGCCGTCCGTACGGTGGTCCTCAGCTTCGGTGACGCCACCAGCTCGCAATTCGTGGGGATGGCGAACTACAGCGAGATCCTGGCATCACCGGAGTTCCGCGGATTGCTGTTCAACAATTTTCTGTGGATCGCCATTGTGCCGGCGGTGACCGTCGCGATCGGACTGCTCGTCGCCGTGCTCGCCGACCGGCTGACAACACGGGCCGAGAACATCGCCAAATCGGTGATCTTCCTGCCGATGGCGATCAGCTTCGTCGGCGCGGCGACGATCTGGCGGTTCGTCTACGAAGCCCGCGCGGAGGGGCAGGCCCAGATCGGCCTGCTGAATGCCATCACCACCAAGCTGGGGTTCGACCCGGTGTCCTGGCTTCAGTACAGCAGGTTCAACCTCAACGACCTGCTGCTCATGATCATCCTGGTCTGGATGCAGGCGGGCTTCGCCATGGTGTTGCTGTCCGCGGCCATCAAGGGCGTGCCGGACGACACCCTCGAGGCAGCACGCATCGACGGGGCCAGTGAGCTCCAGATCTTCTTCAAGGTGGTCGTGCCGCAGATCTGGCCGACCGTCATCACGGTGTTCATCACGATCGTCATCCTGGTCATGAAAATCTTCGATGTGATCTACGTGATGACCGGTGGAAACTTCGGCACGGACGTCATCGGCAACCGCTTCTTCAAGGAGCTGTTCACCTTCGGCAACAACGGGCGGGCCGCCGCACTCGTGGTGATCCTGCTGCTCGCCGTCATTCCGGTCATGATCTACCAGGTTCGCCAGTTCCGGGTTCAGGAGTCGCAGCGATGACAACCACACCCACCCCGGCGCCGACCATGGTGGCCACGCCGGAGAACGATTCGACCACCACGACGCCGCGTAACACTCGATTCTCGCGCAACCGCTCCGCGGTCCCCGGCCGAGCGGGCCCGCTGGTGAAGATCGCGATCATCGCGCTCTGCCTTCTCTGGATGCTGCCGACGATCGGCCTGCTGGTGACCAGTTTGCGGACCCGGGAAGCAGCGGAGACCTCCGGATGGTGGACGGCCCTGGCCAGCCCGCTGGACTTCTCCCAGTGGACGCTGGCGAACTACGGATCTGTGCTATTCGACCGCGGGATGGGCAACGCGTTCCTGAACAGCATCGTGGTCGCCGTACCGGCAACCATCATTCCGATCCTGATCGCGGCCTTCGCGGCGTACGCCTTCACCTTCATGCAGTTCCGCGGGCGCGACGCGCTCTTCATCGTGATCGTGGGCCTGCTGGTCGTCCCCATTCAGGTGGCGTTCATTCCGCTGCTGCAGGTGTACGGCGATCTCGGCCTGAACGGCACGTTTCTCGCGGTGTGGTTGGCCCACGCGGGCTTCGGCATGCCGCTGGCCGTCTACATCCTGCGCAACTACATGGCGTCGCTACCGAACGCGGTGGTCGAGTCGGCGAAGGTGGACGGGGCCAGCCACTTCACCATCTTCTGGCGCCTGATCATGCCGATGTCTACACCCGCGCTCGCCGCGTTCGCAATCTTCCAGTTCCTGTGGACCTGGAACGACCTGTTGGTCGCCCTCATCTTCCTCGGGTCGGGCGCCAATGAGGTGGTGACCGTCAACCTGTCGCAGCTGGTCGGCGTCCTCGGTCAGGACTGGCAGCTGCTCACGGCGGCGGCCTTCATCAGCATCACCGTTCCGTTGTTCGTCTTCTTCTCGCTGCAACGGTTCTTCGTCCGCGGGCTGACCGCGGGGTCCGTGAAGGGATGAGCCTCGCCCCGACCGGGGGGACAGCGGGGTCGGGGTTCGAGCAGATCGCGGTCCCGGCCGTGGACGCTGAATCGGCGCTCGTACATGTGCAGGGCTGGCAGTCCTGGAGTCCATCCGGCACCTATCCGGTCGCTGACCCGCCGCGGGGCCACCCCGGTTCGGAGTTGCTGCCCCTTGCCCACGGGCCCGGTGCGCCGGCGCCGTCCGGGATCTTCCAAGGGGAGGGGCTGCTGGCCGTGCGGGCCACCCAGACCGGCCCGGTGCACGTCTTGTCGGTGCCGCCGGGGGCGCCGGTGGTGCCGTCGGTGCGGGCCGTGCTCGTCCGGGACAGCCTTCGGGTGAGCGCGAACGGGCCGGTTGACCGCTCGACGTACCAGCTCTCCAGCCCTCGACATCGCGCTGGCGCGGTGGGCGACGGCCTACGCGGAAGCGGCGGGTATGCGCGTGGTGCGGCCCGCTCCCACCGCCTGGTCGTCGCGGTACGCCGGCTCCCCAGGGTTGCCGACCGTGCGTGGACGGGCATGCCGGGCCTTCTCCCCGCCGCCGTGCCCGCCGCCGCGCCCGCCGCCACCGAGCCGGACATCGTCGAGAACCTGGACGCGATCGAAGATCTCGGCCTGCCGGTCGACGTCGTGCTTCTCGACGGCCCGTATCCGGCTGGAACCGGTGACGCCAACGGTGGCGCGCGCGCCGGCTCGCCGGGTGCGCCGTCCCCGGCCGGGTTGGCAGCCGGCATCCGCCGGCGGGGCGGCGTGCCGGAATCTCACTTGCGCCGTTTGTGGTCGGCGAGCGTTCGGCGCTGGGCCGCGCGCACCCGGACTGGCTCGTTCGCGGCGTGACCGCCGGCCGGTTGCACAACGAGGTGCAGCACGTGCTCGACGTCACCGTTCCGGCGGCCGCCCGGTACCTGTGCGGCCTGCTGGAGAGCCTGCGAGAACAAGGGTTCGACTTCTTCACCCTCGAGCTGCTGTATGCCGGTGCCCTTGACGGCGACCGTGCTGAGGGCCAGCCCGGGGGGCGCGCCTACCGCCGTGGCATGGCGCTGATCCGCAACGCGGTCGGGCCCGGCGCGTACCTGGTGGGCCGTGCGGCGCCGATGCTTCCGAGCATCGGCTGGGTGGACGCCATGCAGGTGGCGCCGGACGTGCGGCCGGCGCCGGAGACCGACGGCCGGGTTCCGGCCGGCGGCGGGAACCGGCGCGCAGCCATGCGGTGCGGGATCGCCCGAGCATGGCAGCACGGCCGGTTTTGGATCAACGATTCCGGATGCCTGCTCACCGCTCCCGGCGTCGAGCGGCGCGAGGAGTGGGCGAAGCACGTCGAGACCTACGGGGGCCTGCGCTGCACCGGTGACCGGTTGCGCTCGCTCGACAGCTGGGGACTGGAGACGACGCGGCGGCTACTGTCCGACGTGCCGCCACCGGAGGCCGGGGCCCTGGGCTGGTAGCGGCGTCCCTCCGGGCGTGAACCCGCGTACGCAGGGCAGGCGCAGGGCAGACGGAGGGCAGACGGAGGGCAGACGCGGGGCAGACGCAGGGAACCGGCTGCCGGCGGAACTCTGCCCCAAGCTCCGAGCAAGGATCTGAAGAAGGAGGGGATGCCGTGCGGGCGACCGTGCTCCATGGTGCGGGTCACGTCCGGCTGGACGAGGTGCCCGACCCGAGCATCCTGCTCGCGACGGACGCCGTGGTCCGGGTCGTGGCGGCGTGCGTCTGCGGGTCGGATCTGTGGCCTTATCGCGGCATCGCTCCCGCGGCGGCGCCGCGCCGGATCGGGCACGAGTTCGTCGGCGTCGTCGAGGATGCCGGCGGCGATGTCAGGACCGTACGGCGCGGGGACTTCGTGATCGCGCCGTTCGCCGTCAGCGACGGCATCTGCGCGCACTGCCGCAACGGCGTCCACACCTCCTGCGTGCAGGGGGGCTGGTGGGGGTCGCCGGATGCGGCCGGTCTGCCGGTCGACGGCGGGCAGGGCGAGTACGTGCGCGTCCCCCTGGCCGACGGCACCCTGGTTCGCACGCCGGATGTCCCGGACGCCGAGCTCGTGCCGAGCCTGCTGACGCTGTCCGACGTGATGGGCACCGGGCACCACGCGGCGCTCGCAGCCGGCGTCGGGCCCGGCAGCTCGGTGGTCGTCGTGGGCGACGGCGCGGTGGGGTTGTGCGCCGTGCTCGCGGCCCGGCGGCTGGGCGCGGAGCGGATCGTGGCGATGTCACGACACGAGCCACGGCAGCGACTGGCCACCGAGTTCGGTGCCACCGACATCGTGGCCGAACGAGGGGTCGCCGGCGTCGCCGTCGTGCTCGACCTGCTCGACGGTGTCGGCGCCGACGCGGTCCTGGAGTGCGTGGGCACCCGCGAGTCGATGCAGCAGGCGCTGGACGCCACGCGCCCCGGCGGCCGGGTCGGGTACGTCGGCGTGCCGCACGGCGGGCCCGAGCTGCCGATCCGGCAGATGTTCGGGGCGAACATCGCCGTGGCCGGCGGAGTCGCGCCCGTCCGGGCCTACCTCGACGAGCTGCTCCCCGAGGTGCTGGACGGTTCCCTGCAGCCGGGCCGGGTCTTCGATCTGGAGCTGCCGCTGGCCGAGGTGGCCGAGGCGTACGCGGCGATGGACGAGCGCCGGTCGATCAAGTCGCTGCTGCGGCCGTGACCGGCGCGCCCGAGCCGCCCGACGTGGCGACCATGGGCCCGCTCCGGCTGGGCAGCGTCGTGCTTAACGTTCCCGACATGGCTCGCGCATCGGGTTCTGGAGCGCGGCGCTGTCCTACCGGCCCCGGGACGCCGAACTCCGGAACGACTTCGTGGTGCTGGTCCCAACCTGTGGCGACGGCCCGGCGCTGTCCCTGCAGCTGACCGAATCGCCGAAGTCCGGCGTCAACCGGTTGCACCTCGACCTGTACAGCGGGAAGCAGGCGGCGGACGTGGACCGCCTGCTGGCGCTCGGCGCTGGGCGGCCGGACTGGGACTACCCGTCGAACGCAGATTTTGTTGTACTGACAGACCCGGCCGGCAGCGAGTTCTGCGTCATCGACTGCTGACGGGACATCGAGGCGGCGCCTGTCCGGGCCTGCACTTGTGATCTACGGTGGAGCGTCCCTTCACCGCCGACCGGGAGGTCATCATGCTGATCAGTGATGTGCTGCGGCGTAAGGGCGACTTCGTCGCCACCGTCGCGCCCGACGCCACGATCCGCCAGCTGCTCTCCGCGCTGGCCGAGCACAACGTCGGTGCTCTCGTCGTGACCGCGGACGGAGTCCGCGTGGCGGGCATCGTCAGCGAGCGTGACGTCGTTCGTTCGCTGCAGCGCGGCGGTGCTGAGCTGCTGGCCCAGCCGGTTTCATCGATCATGACGTCCGAGGTCAAGGTGGCCGCTCCGGACGAGTCCGTGGAGCGGCTGCAGGAGCTGATGACCGAGCAGCGCATTCGGCATGTCCCGGTGGTCAGCGAAGGCCGGCTCACCGGCATCGTGAGCATCGGTGACGTCGTCGCCAGCCGCATGGAGCAGATGACCTCCGAGCGAGACAGCCTGATCGGCTACATCAGCTCGGCCCAGTAGGGCCGCTCCGTAGGGTTCCTGTCCCTCCGCCCTGCCCTGCTCGCCCAGGGCTCAGCGATCTTCCCGTCCTCGAAGCGGAAGGTGTGGTGGTGGCTCCACGCGGCACGCTCGGCTGGTCGCACCCGTCCCATGGAGATCGTCGCGAGACTCAACCCGGTGACCTTACGTCGCGGAGGCGGGCGCTGACCTCGGCGACTTGAGCCGACCATGATCGCACCGGGCTTCGCCGTCGTCGCCGCCGCGGGCGTGCTCTTGGTTGCGCCATGGCCACCTGGCTGCAGCCGATCGGTGACGCGGAGGTCGTCACGGCAAGCGATCCGGCGGAGCGGGCGGTCCAGCAGGAGAGCGTCCGCCTGGCTTTCGTGGCCGCGCTGCAGCACCTGCCGCCCCGG
>JALYNC010000083.1 GCA_030773415.1 Actinomycetota bacterium | reverse complement strand
CCAGCGCGCTCGTGCTGCGCGAGAACGTGCCGATGCAGACCTGGATCGGCTCGATCATCGTGGTGGTAGGGCTGCTACTGGTCGTCACGAGTACGAGCCCGCAAGGCTGATACGACGCCGCGTGGCTGCCTGCCTACAGCAACGCTGCCGCTGAGCAGCGGCACGACTGATCCCTGCCCGGAACGTGCAGCCCGGTCAGTGCACGTTCTCCATGATGCCCCAGGCGAGCGACAGCACGCCGCAGATCAGGATGGTGACAACCCCGACGCCCATCACCAGATAGCTGTCGAGGATCAGCCCCACGCCGCCGATGATGAAGCCGATCACGATTCCCACGGTGACGGCCCACAGGCGCATCGGCGTGGCCGGAACAGCATGCGCGTCCTCGCCACCCTGGCGGCCCTGCCCGCCCTGCCCGCCGTGCCCGCCCTGCCCGGCCTGCCCGCCCTGCCCGCCGTGCATTGCCTCAGTCATGACATCCCCTCGCTGTGTGAGCTGATTATGGCGCAGCCGGCGGAGCCGGACGCTGACAGGCCGGTGCAGGGGCCACGCGCGGCGGGCGCGCCCTCGGCCGCCAGCCCAGCGTCGCCGGCCGATTGACCGTCCGCGGCGACGTCATGCGGGGCGCAGGTGCTCCACGTCGGCGGCCGCGAAGGAGCGCTGCCCGGCACCCGTCTCGACCACGAGCAGCCCGGCATCGTCGACCGCGACCGCGCGTCCGGTCACCGGGGCCTCGTCCGGCAGCTCGACCCGCACCTGCCGACCCAGCGTGCTGGAGCGCCTGCGGTAGTCGGGCAGCACCGTCTGCGGCGCGCCGCCGTTGCGATTCCACGCCGTGTAGTCCCGCTCGATGGCCCGCAGCACCGCCCGCAGCACCGGCAGCCGGTCCACCGTCTCCTGGACAGACAGCTGCAACGAGGTGCTGCGCGCGTCGGGAAGCTCGGCCTCGCGGGTCGACACGTTCAGACCCAGGCCCACGACGACGGCCGAACCCGCCGTCTCGGCCAGGATGCCGGCCACCTTCCGACCGTCGATCAGCACATCGTTGGGCCATTTGAGCCCCACCTCCCCGGCCACCCACTGCGCCAGCTCGCCGGCCACGGCGGATCCGACGAGCAGCGGGAGCAACGGCCAGCGCACCGGCGGCGCGGCGGGGCGCAGCAGCAGCGAGAAGGTCAGGCCCGCCCGTGGCGGAGAACTCCACGTCCGGTCATGGCGTCCCCGGCCGGCCCGTTGCTCCTCGGCCACCAGCACCCGGCCCTCGGGTGCGCCTGCACGCGCCTCGGCGATCAGATCAGCGGAGGTGGAGCCGGTGACCCGCACCACCTCCACGTCGGCCCACATGCCGCCGACCCGCAGCCGCCGCGGCAGCGGCGGACGGTTCAGGTCGGCGTACGGCGAGCTCATCCCGTGTTCTGCAGCCCTGCAGCCACACCGTTCACGGTGAGCAGGACCAGCTCCTGCAACCGCGTCCGGGTCGCGTCGTCCGCCTCGCCGGCACGCAGGGCGCGCAGCGCCCGCAGCTGCAGATATGACAGCGCATCGACGTACGGGTTCCGCAGCTCCACCGCCCACGACAGGATGCCCTGGTGCTCGAGCAGCCGGCGGTGCCCGGTGACGCTCAGCACGCGATCGGTGGTGAGTGCCAGCTCGTCAAGAATCTGCTCGGTCAGGTCCGGCCGGTCGCCCAGCTCGAGGTACCGGCGGGCGATGTTGGCGTCCGCCTTGGCCAGGCTCATCTCGGCGTTGTCGAGCATCGCCGCGAACAGCGGCCACTCACGGTAGGCCTCGCGCAGCACCTGCTCGTCCGGCACGGCGGCGAGCCCTGACCCCAGCCCGTACCAGCCCGGCAGGTTGCACCGCGTCTGCCCCCACGCGAACACCCACGGAATCGCGCGCAGATCCTCCAGCCCGCTGGGCGCGCCACCGCGCCGCGCGGGACGCGAACCGATGCGCAGGCCGGAGAGCTCCTCGAGCGGGCTGACCTTGCTGAAGTACGCGGCGAAGTCGTGGGCACGGACCAGCTCGTGGTACTTCGTGCGTGCCGCCACGCTGATCTGCTGCGCCAGCCCCGCATAGCGAGCAGCCGCCGCGGCGGCACGCCCTTCCACCTCGGGGGTGGAGGCCATCAGCACCGCGGAACTGACCTGCTCGAAGTGCCGCTCACCGATCGCGCGGTGACCGTACCTGGCGAAGATCACTTCACCCTGCTCGGTCACCTTGAATCGCCGGCCCAACGAACCCGGGGCCTGGCTCAACACCGCCCGGTTCGCCGGGCCGCCGCCGCGGCCGAGGGCCCCGCCCCGCCCGTGGAACAGCGTCAGCGTGATGTTGTTGCGCCGGGCCCAGGCGACGAGGTTGGCCTGGGTCTCGTAGAGCTGCAGCGCGGCGGTGACGGGCCCCACGTCCTTGGCGGAGTCGGAGTAGCCGAGCATCACCTCCATGCAGCGGCCGGCGGCCTCGAGCTCGGCGGCGACCCGAGGAATCGCCACGTACTCCTCGAGGACGGGAACCGACGCGGCGAGGTCGGCCTGCGTCTCGAACAGCGGGATGACCTCCAGCTGCAGCGGCCGGTCACCGACGGCCAGGCGGGCCAGCGCCCGCACCGCCATCAGGTCAGCGGCACTGCGGCTGAAGCTGACGATGTAGCGGCGGCAGGCACGGACGCCGTGGCGGGCCTGGATGGCGGCCATCCCGCGCAGGGTGGCGAGCACCTCTGTGGCCAGCTCGGAGAGGTCGGTAGGACGCGTGGACCAGCCGTGCTCCGCGAGGCGCTCCAACGCGACCGCATCGCCCGCGTCGACACCCAACTCCTCCAGCACGCGGGCGTGCACCGAGCTGTGCTGGCGGATCTCGAGCTCCCCGAGGTGGAATCCGAAGGTCTCCACCTGCCAGACCAGATGCTGCACCTCGCCGAACGCGGCGCGGGGCACACCACCGTCGGACAGGGACCGCTGCACCAGGCGCAGTTCCTCGAGCAGCTCCTCGGGGTTGCCGTAGGCGAGGTCGGCGTCCCGCTGGCGCGTCGCCGCGATCCGCGCGGCGATCAGCAGCATCTTCTTGCGGTGCGGCTCCCCGGGCGAGATCCTGTCCAGATCCGCCAGCAGCCGGGGGTGCGCGCCGGCGTCGATGTCCAGGGCTGCCTGCAGCGACTCATTCGCCGGGGTGACGCGCTCGTCCAGGGTGAGCGTCCGGCCGATCCGGGTGGCGGCGATCTCCAGCGCCCGCAGCACATGCTCGCTCTGGATCGCCATCGTGTCGCGGGTGACGTCGGCCGTGACGTACGGATTGCCGTCCCGGTCAGCGCCGATCCAGCTGCCGAAGCGGATGTAGGCCGGCGCTGCGGGTGGCTCGACGCCGGAGCGCTCACCCAGCACCGCGGAGTCCAGTGCCCGGTACACGGTGGGCACCACCCGGAACAGGGTCTCGTCGAACACCGCCATCGCCGTGCGGACCTCGTCCAGCGGGCCGGGGCGGTGCGCCCGAAGCTGGGCGGTGCGCCACAGCACGGTGATCTCCTCGAGCAGTCGGCGGCGGGCCTCGGCGCGCTCGGCGTTACCGGCCCACACCGCGTCCACCAGTTCCAGCTGCTCGCCGGCCCGGGTCAGCGCGCTGACCACCGCCCGGCGTCGCGCCTCGGTGGGATGTGCGGTCAGGACCGGGTGCAGGCGCAGTTCGGTCAGCATGGCCCGCAGCCGCTCTGTCGACTGTTCCGTGGAGGACGAACCGGCCAGTTGGCTCACCGCGGATCGCAAGGACTCGGGCAGTGGCGTCTCGCCGGAATCACGCTCACGCAGCGCCCGCAGCCGTTCCCGCTCCTCTGCGATGTTGGCCAGCTGGAAGTAGACGGTGAATGCCCGCGCCACCTGCTCGGCGCGCTCCAGCGTGTACCCCTCGATCACCGACAGGACCGTCTCGCGGCTCGCCGGCTGATCGTGCGCGTCGATGACCGCAGCTCGCAGCCGTTCCACGTCGGCCAGCACGTCGGGCCCGTCGGTCTCGCTGATCACGATGCCGAGCAGCTCGCCCAGCAGTCGCACCCGGCGCCGCAGTGGGGCCGGCATCTCGGCGGCCGCTCCCGCCCGCTTGGCCTCGGCGATGCTGTCGGTCGCCGGTGCGGTCTCGGGCGTGGCGAAGGAGTTGGTCACCAGGCGAGCGTACGACCAGGCCATGACCCCGCCGTCAACGCTGTGTACCGGGCGATCTCATGCGCCGGTTGCCACGGCGCATGACCGGAACCCGGCCCGGGAACGGCGGCGCAGCCGACCGCGTTGTGCGCTGCAGACAATCGGTGCGTCGAAGTCCCCCGCAATGGGGTAAGAGCCCGGCACCAGCAGGCGCGGACCGTCCGCGGCTGCAGAGTAAGAATGCGGCTGCTCATGATCTCGAGTTGGCTTTCCCGGGCGCTGGCCCTTCTCGTCACGGCACTGGTCGCCGCAGCAATGGCGCTCACGTCGTCCGGTACGGCCCTCGCGGCCACGGCCACGGACGCGGGCGCAGCGATCCGCGGTGGCGACCCAGTGTTCTTCGATCCGGACTTCGACGACCCCGATTTCGACGAGTCCGTCGCGGACACCGTGCGGGACCAGATTGAAACGAGCCGTCAGCCGATCTACGTCGCGATCCTCGCGGGCGTCAGTGATCCCGACCGGGCGATCCAGGACTTCGCTCGAGGGGCCGGCGCGCCCGAACGGAGAGGCACCTACGTCGTACTCACCGAGGACGCTCTCCGGGCCGGCTCAACTCAGGGCATCCTGCCGCGGGACAGGGCCGGCCAGCTGGCCGCCGCGGCCGTCGACAACTCCCAGGGCAACAAGGCGGTGGCGCTCGAGGATCTGGTCGACAACCTCATCCAGGAGATGGCCGGCGGCACCACCGGCGGCGGCAACACGCCGCAGGACGCCACGACCGGAGCCGGCAACGACGGTGGCGGCGGCGGCTTTGGCGGGATCTTCCTGCTCGCCCTCGCCGGTGCGGGGCTGTTCCTGTTCAGCCGCGGCCGGCGTCGCCGGTCGGCGGGCGCCGGCGAGCTGGAGGACGGCAATGAGTTCGGCCAGATCCGGGCGGCCGCCGAGGAGGACGTCACGTTGCTCGGTGAGGACATCGCCAAGCTGGACCTCGACGTTGACGACCCGAAGATCAGTGACGCCATGCGGCAGGACTACGTCACCGCGCTTGACTCCTACGACAAGGCCAAGACAGCGCTCGCCCGAGCCCGCAGCAGCGAAGACCTGGCCGCGGTCAGTGAGGCGCTCGAGAACGGCCGGTACGGGATGACCGCCGCCCGGGCGCGGCTCGCCGGCCAGGAGCCGCCGCCGCGCCGCGCTCCCTGCTTCTTCAACCCGGCACACGGCCCGTCCGTGGCCGACGTGGGCTGGGCCCCGCCAGACGGTGAGGAGCGCAAGGTGCCGGTCTGCGCTGCGGACGCCCAGCGCGTGCTGCGCGGTCAGGAGCCGCAGTCGCGGGAGGTGCTCGTGCACGGTCAGCGCGTGCCGTACTGGCAGGCCGGACCGCAGTGGGGCCCGTATGCAGGCGGCTACTACGGCGGATTCGGGGGCATGGGCACCGGGCTGCTCGGCGGCATGCTGATCGGTTCGATGCTGACGCCGGGCTTCGGGCTAGGCGGCTTTGGTGGCAACACCTATGTCGAGAACAACTACGGTGACGACGGTTTCGGCGGGGGCGACTTCGGCGGCGGCGACTTCGGTGGCGGCGGGGACTTCGGTGGCGGGGGCGACTTCGGCGGCGGGAACTTCTGACCCGACGGCCTAGGCTGGCGTGCGACGGCACGCCAGCGCCGTCACACGCCGGCCCCGCACCGCATCGTGACCTTCCGCACGCCCTCGATCCACCGCTGGAGCCGCCTGCCATGGCCCTGTACGCCGCCTACGGAACCAACATGGACCCCGCTCAGATGCGCGAGCGGTGCCCGCACTCCCCGTCGCGCGGCAGTGGCTGGCTCGAGGGTTGGCGGCTGACCTTCGGCGGTGAGGAACGGGGCTGGGAAGGCGCTCTGGCCACCATCGTCGAGGATCCGGCGTCCCGGGTGTTCGTCATGCTGTACGACCTGACCGAGCAGGACGAGGCCGCCCTGGACCGGTGGGAGGGCAGCGATCTCGGGTTGTACCGCAAGATCAGGCTCCGGGTGCAGACCCTTGACGGGGACTCGCTGACCTGGCTGTACGTACTGGACGGGTACGAGGGCGGCCTGCCGTCCGCCCGGTATCTCGGGTTGATGGCGGACGCCGCCGAGATCGCGGGGGCGCCGGACGACTACGTCAAGCACTTGCGCACCCGGCCGTGCACCACCATCGGCCCGTAGTAGGCACTCGCTCGCGCGGCGACGTCTCCCCTCCCGGCCGCACAAGTCTGTGGGCGCGGGAACTGCACGCCACGTCGCATGTTTTCGCTCCGCTCCGGACGCTCCGCTCTGCCGGGCATCGCCGGTGGGCCAGCGCGTAGTCGCCACGACCCCGGAATATTCCGACTCTGGAACTCAGCGGCCCTCGTCCGGCGGATGGGAGAAGTGGTCCAGGCCGTGCAGCAACCCGACCGCCGACCGCGGCAATCCAGGCGGGGCAACGGAGGCAGGCGCAGGCTCCCCCATCGCGGCCAGCGCGATGGACACGAACACCTGCGCTCCCAATCCGATGGCGCGCTCGTCGACGTCGAAGTTGCCGCGGTGCAGGTCGTACGGCGCGGCACCGGGCGGTCGTACGCCCAGCCGACCGAGTGCGCCGGGTGCGTGCTCGAGAAACCAGGCGAAATCCTCGCCGCCGAGGCTCTGCTCGGTGGGGATGACGGACTCGGGGCCGAGCACGCGGGCCGCCGCCCGGCCGAGCAGTGCGGCGCAGCCGGCATCGTTGACCACCGGGGGGACGCCCCGTCGGTACACCACCTTCACCGACACGCCTGTCGGGTCGACGACGGCGTGGATCAGGTCACGGATCAGTTCCGGCGCGTCCAGCCACACCTCGTGATCGAGGACCCGCACGGTGCCCCGGGCCACGCCGCTCTGCGGGATGACGTTCGCCGCCGCCCCCGCCGCGAGCTGACCCCAGACCATGCTGAGACCCGCGCGTGGGTCAACCCGCCGCGAGAGCAGACCCGGAACGGCGGTGGCCACGAGCCCGAGGGCGTAGGTGACGTCCCCGGTCAGGTGCGGACGGGCCGTGTGCCCGCCCGCCCCGCTCAGGTGCACCTCCACGTGATCCGCGGCAGCGGTGATCGGGCCGGGGCGGATCGCCAGCATGCCGATGTCCACGCGCGGGTCGCAGTGCAGGGCGAACACCGAGCGCACGCCGTCCAGCCCACCCGCGGCGAGCACGTCGAGCGCTCCCCCGGGCGTCAGCTCCTCGGCCGGCTGGAAGATCAGACGGACCCGGCCGGGCAGCTGTCCAGCGTCGGTCATCGCGGACATGGCCAGGCCCGCCCCCAGCAGCGCCGCCGTGTGCACGTCGTGCCCGCACGCGTGCGACACGCCTGGCACCGTCGAGCGATACGGCACATGCTTCTCATCGGGCAGGGGCAGTCCGTCGATGTCGGCCCGCAGCCCGACCGGCGGGCCGCTCCCCCGGCCGATGTCGACCACGAGGCCGGTCCCGTTGGGCAGGACCCGGGGCAGCAGGCCGGCGTCCTCGAGCCGGGTCTGCAGCATGGCCGTGGTGGCGTACTCGGCCCTGCCCAGCTCCGGATGCATGTGCAGATGGCGGCGAACCGCGATCAGCTCCTCCTCGTGCCGTGAGATCCACCCGGAGAGGTCGAAGTCCGCCGTCACGGCAGCACGAGCGCGGGCTGCACTGCCGGAGATCCGCCCCGCATCTCCGCCATGAGCGCATCGACCACAGCCGTCAGGTCGCCACCGGAACGGGCCGCGACGGCCCGCTGCCGGGCGTAGCTGGCGCCGGAGTCCAGGATCGCGGTCACGCTGCACAGCTCCTGCGAGCAGCCGAGCCGGTCAGCCATCGGCTTGAGCTCGTCCACCAGCTCCCGGATGGAGTCCCGCAACGCCACGGTGGTACCGGTGTCGTCCAGGATGATCTCGGCATCCAGGCCGTAGCGAGCCGCCCGCCACTTGTTCTCGCGCACCAGCCAGGTCTTCGGCACGGGCAGCGTGTATCCGCGGTCGATCTGGGTGTTGAGCTGCTCCACCAGGCACTGCGACAGCGCGGCGACAGCTGTGACCTCGTCCAGCGTCGGCAGCCCGTCACAGATGCGCAGCTCCACCGTGCCGAAGTCGGGGTGCGGGCGAATGTCCCACCACACCTCCCGGATCGACTGGATCGTCCGGGCGGAGATCAGCGTCTCCATGAACTTCTCGAACTGTGACCAGTCGGTGAGCTGGTAGGGCAGCCCGGCGGTGGGCAGACCCTCGAAAATCTTGCTCCGGCTGGACGCCAGGCCGGTGTCCGAACCCATCCAGAACGGGCTGGACGCGGACAACCCGAGAAAGTGCGGCACGTACGCGGTCAGCGCGTTCAAGATCGGCATGACCTTGTCCGGCGACCGGATGCCGATGTGCACGTGCACGCCGAAGATCTGCAGGCGGCGGGCCAGCCACTGCATCTGCTCGATCAATGCGGCGTAGCGAGGGCTGGGGCTGATGTCCTGCGTGGCCCAGTCGCTGAATGGGTGGGTGCCCGAGCAGGCCAGACCCATTCCGCGGGCATCGGCCTCGGCGCTGACCAGCTCCAGGGTGCCGGCCAGGTCGCGCCGGGCCTCCTCGACGGTCGTGCAGACGCCGGTGATGATCTCGATGGTGGACTCGAGCAGCTCGTGCTTGGCCTTTGGGTGCTCACCGCCGTAAGGCGCGCCCAGCACGCCGAGGATCTCCGATGCGCCGCTGCGCAGCTGCCGGGTCTCCAGGTCGATCAGTTCGACCTCCCACTCGATGCCGAGACTGGCGCGCGGCGAGGAGGAGAAGGGGATGTGCATGCCGTGCCTCCCTTCTGGTCATGGTGCCGGCGCGGTCGTCCGGCAGGCCTGCGGGCGCTGCGACGTCGAATCGATACCCGCCGGAGCAGGTGGTGAACTCGCGCCCTGAACCTGCCAGCAGCGCATCGGCGGGAGGGCAGCGCAAGGGAGGGGCGCCTCAAAGGATGTCGAGCGGCACCTTGCGCCGGGGCGGCGGGAACTCGGCGTCGATCTCGGACAGGTCCTCGGCGGTGAGCAGCAGCTCGGCGGCGGCCGCGTTGTCCCTCACGTGCTCCGGACTACCTGCCTTCGGAATCACGATGATGCCGTCCTGCCGGATGGTCCAGGCCAGCGAGACCTGGGCCGGCGTGACGCCGTGCCGCTGCGCGACCTGCTGCAGCGACGTGGCCCCGGCCAGCATCCGCGGGCCGTGGCCCAGCGGCGAGTACGCCATCACCGTGACGTTCTCCTGCTGGCAGTACGGGATCAGGTCGAACTCGATTCCCCGGCTGGAGGGGTTGTAGAGCACCTGGTCGGTCGCGCAATTGCCGCCGTCGGGGACGCCGGCCAGCTCCCGCATGTCGTCGGTGTCGAGGTTGGACACCCCCCAGGCACGGACCTTGCCGGCCTCGCGCAACGCCTCGAACGCCTCGACGGTCTCGGCCAGCGGGGTGCCGCCCCGCCAGTGGAGCAGGTAGAGGTCCACGTAGTCCGTGCCCAGCCGGCGCAGGCTGCGCTCACATGCCTCCGGCACTCCGCCACGGGAGGCGTTGTGCGGGTAGACCTTGCTCACCACGTACGCCCGATCGCGCTGGCCGCGGAGCGCGTCGCCCACCACCTCCTCGGCGCCGCCGTCGGCGTACATCTCCGCGGTGTCGACCAGGGTCATGCCGAGATCCAGGCCCAGCCGCAGGGCGTCGGCCTCCTCCGCGCGGGGTCGGCGGCCCTCACCCATCCGCCAGGTGCCCTGACCGATCACTGGCACGTCGGCGGAACTGCCCAGATAAACGGTGCGCACGGGGCTCCTGAGCTGTCGGTCGGACTCGCGGGTCAGCAGGAGCCACATGCTAGAGCGGCGGCGCACAGCACTCCGCCGGCGCACCGGGTTGCCC
>JALYNC010000082.1 GCA_030773415.1 Actinomycetota bacterium | reverse complement strand
CCCGTAGCTGCCCGGGCCGCCGCCGCGACCGGCACGGCGGCCGCCAGGATTCCGGCCCAGTGCCCGAGCGCGCGGTCCAGCAGCTGCACGTCGGCCTGGGGACGGGTGCTGCCGTACCGGACGGCAGCTCCGCTCAGCCCGAGCAGCCCGACCGGCGGAGCCGCCGCCGCGAAAAGCACGCCGGCGAGCCGGCCCTCGAGCCCGCTGAGGTCGACGGACTGCACCTGTAGCAGCTCGGCACCACTGACGCCTGGGCTCAGCGGCCCCGTCGGACCGTGCAGCACCGCGCCGAGCGCCTGAAGCAGCCCGGCACCGCCGTCGAACGTGTCGTCCCTGGCCAGGCCGATCACGATCCGCCGGACGGGAGCATCCAGCGCCCGGCGGATCAGCAGCCCGAGGTCGTACGTCGAGTCGGTGCCCGCGTCCGCTGAGGCTGCGGCCCAGCCGCGGCTGCCGGAGGACCCGGCCTCCACATACGCGGTGTCGCCCGCCAGGAGGACACGTCCGCTGAGGCCGGGCGCGGTCAGCACGTCTCCGCCCCGGGCGGCGCGCACGGCGTCCGCCATGCCGTACCCACCGTCACTGATCGGGCAGCCGATCAGGTCCGTGGCCGGGGCCACCTGCCGCACGCCGGCGGCCATGGCGTCGGCGGCGAGCGCCGGCCCGAGAGCACCGAACGACGCCGGAGCGAGAACGACACGCACTCCTGGCGGCATAGAGGTCCTCCTGTCCGGTGAACTTTCCCCTGTCGGGCATGCGCGTGTCCTGAACGGGGTTGCTCGGGTACGGCAGTCTTAACCGGCTCTCCCCTGCCGCGTCGGGACAGCACCTCGAGTCAGCAATGACTTGCAGCACAGACTCGCACCACAGCACGTTTCCGAGGGACGAAGGAGTTTCGATGACGACCAGCACGCCCGGCATCGACCTGCCGGCCGGCGTCGAGTTCGCACCGGCTGCCCTGCTGCTCCTCGGCCGCGCGTCGGACCCGAACTCGGAGCGCGGGACGCTCTGCCCGGGCGACCTGCCGGCCCCGTCGGACCCCACGCTCGTGGAGCGGGGCCGGGCGGCCAAGGCCGCGCTGGGCGATCGCGCTTTCATCCTCGGCCACCACTACCAGCGCGACGAGGTCATCCAGTTCGCGGACGTCACCGGCGACTCGTTCAAGCTCAGCCAGCAGGCGGCCGCGCGACCGGACGCGGAGTTCGTCGTCTTCTGCGGCGTGCATTTCATGGCCGAGTCGGCCGACATCCTGACCGCGCCGAGCCAGAAGGTGATCCTCCCCGACCTGGCCGCCGGCTGTTCGATGGCCGACATGGCCACCTACGAGCAGGTCGAGCAGGCCTGGGAAGCGCTCGAGGACGCCGGTGTAGCCGACGAGGTCGTGCCGGTCAGCTACATGAACTCGTCCGCCGACATCAAGGCGTTCACCGGACGCCACGGCGGCAGCATCTGCACCTCCTCGAATGCCAAGCGCGCTCTGAACTGGGCGTTCGACCGGGGCTCGAAGGTGCTGTTCATGCCCGACCAGCACCTGGGCCGCAACACCGCCGTCCTGCAGATGGGCATGTCGCTGGACGACTGCGTCCTCTATGACCCGCACAAGCCCGGTGGCGGCCTGACGCCTGAGCAGCTGCGGGCGGCGAAGATGATCCTGTGGCGCGGGCACTGCTCCGTGCACGGCCGCTTCTCGCTGGACTCGGTCACCGAGGTCCGGAAGCGGATTCCGGGCGTCACCGTGCTGGTGCACCCGGAGTGCCGTCACGAGGTGGTGACCAACGCGGACCTGGTGGGCTCCACCGAATACATCATCAACGTCATCGAGGCGGCTCCCGCCGGATCGGCGTTTGCGGTCGGCACCGAACTCAACCTGGTCAGCCGGCTGGCCAAGGCGCATCCCGACAAGACCATCGTCTTCCTGGACCGGACGGTGTGCTTCTGCTCGACGATGAACCGCATCGACCTGCCGCACCTGGTGTGGGCACTGGAGTCACTCGTCGAGGGCCGTGTGGTCAACCAGATCACCGTCGATTCCACGACCGCGCGCGAGGCGCGGGCCGCCCTCGACCAGATGCTCGCCCTGCCCTGAACTCGCGTCCTCTGACCGACCTGAGCTCACCCTGCCTGAGCAGAGCGGCTTGGCCCGAAGTGGTCGCGCAGCCGCCTTCCCGGCTGCCGTAACAGCGGCTGCTCTGGCAGGCTGCTTGGCATGGCGGACGTCGCTGAGCTGATCCGGTCCGAGCGCCTTGGGCTGATCGGCTTCCTCGAGACGCTGCCCGAGGCGGATTGGGCAACGCCTTCTCTGTGTCTGGGCTGGACGGTGCGCGACGTCGCGGTCCATCTCGCGTCGGTCTCCGCTATCCGGCCCGCCGAGATGCCTGGCTGGGTGGTGCGGGGCAGGTTCGGGCCGAACGGTCTGAATGCCGCGTTGCTGCGGCACTGGTCGGGCCGCAGCCGGGAGGAGATCCTCGATCAGCTGCGGGTCAACGCCGTCGAAGGCCGCAAACCGCCCGGCCTCCCGCTTCCGGTGGAGTTGACCGATGCGGTGTGCCACGCCATCGACATCCGGCGGCCGCTGGGCCGATCAGGATCGGTCTCTGCGGAGGCCTTCGCCGTCGTGGCCGACCTGTGCGCCGGTCTGCGCTGGCCGGTGACCACGATCTTCGCAGGCAATGCGCGAAAACTGATCCACGGCCTGCGCCTGGTCGCGGACGACGTCGGCTGGTCGCGGGGGCAGGGTCCGGAGGTGCATGGCCGCTCTGACGTCGTACTGATGCTGCTCACCGGGCGTTCAGTCGAGGCCGCGGAGTTCACCGGGCCGGGCGCGGCGGCGCTGGCGCTGCGGCTCCCCCGACGCGGCTGAGTGAACGGGAGCGGCACCTGCCCTTCCCTTCCGCCAAGGCGGCCGGGCGTCCGCACAGTGCAGGAGCCGCCGTCCGTTGCCGGACGACGGCTCCTCACGCGCCCTCGACGGGCCCCCTTGCAGATCAGTCGGGAATGAGCCCTTCGCTGCCCAGCAGCCCCTTGACCTCGGCCAAGGTCGTGCCGGCGGACGGCAACACCAGCTCGGAGGGGGTCAGCTCCTCGTCGGGCACGGGCGTTCCGACGACACGGACCTTGTCCAGCAGGGCGCCCAACGTGCCGGTGAAGCGCTGTTCATCACCCGAGTCGACGGCCGTCGCCAGGGCGTCGTCGAGCTCGTTCAGTTGCTCGACGGCGTCCGCCGGCACATCAAGCTGACCTTCGCCCATGATTCGCACGATCATGGGCGCTCCTCCGCCGCTGGCGCGGTCGTGCCTGCCTGAGCGCCCGAGCCGTCGCTGCCGGCGCCCAGCGCCTTCGGCGGGCCGCCCGCGGGAAGCTCACCTCTGAGCTTGGCCAGCTCGAGCTCCACGTCGGACGTCGACGACATGCGGTCCAACTCGGCCTGGATGTCGTCCTGCCGGCCGCCGGTGGACGAGAAGTCATCGAGCGCCCCGGAGGCCAGCAGCTCGTCGATCGCGCCGGCCCGCGCCTGCAGCTGAGCCGTCTTGTCCTCGGCCCGCTGCATGGCAAGGCCGACGTCGCCCATCTCCTCGGAAATGCCGGAGAACGCCTCACCGATCCGGGTCTGCGCCTCGGCGGCCGTGTAGCTGGCTTTGATCGTCTCTTTGCGGGTGCGGAAGGACTCGACCTTGGTCTGCAGCCGCATGGCCGCGGTCTTGAGGCGCTCCTCCTCGGAATTCAGCTGTGCGTGCTGCGCCTGCAGATCCTGCAGCTGGGTGGCCAGCCCGGACCGGCGGGTGAGCGCCTCGCGGGCCAGATCCTCGCGGCCCTGCTGGACGGCCGTGGCGGCCTGCGTCTGCAACTTGTCCATCGAGGACTGCAGCTGCTGCATCTGGAGCTCGAGCCGCTTGCGGGAGGTGGCGACATCCGCGACTCCGCGACGTACCTTCTGCAGCATCTCCTGCTGCTTGGCGTAGCTGTAGTCGAGCGTCTCGCGCGGGTCCTCCGCCTTGTCGAGAGCCTTGTTCGCCTTGGCACCGAAAATCATGGCGAGTCGCTTGCTGATGCTGGCCATCCCCGGGATGCCTCCTTCGCGTGGCGGCGAGTGCAGAGAACCAGCCATCGCTGGTCGTTGCACCCTACGTACCCCGCAGCCTCCGGAGAAGTCGCCAATCCTGCTCAATACACGGGCGACGTTCCCCTGTGCCGACTATCGTTTCCGCCGTGGCCAGACGACAGAGCAGCACGGGCAGCGGCGACATGGCGCAGGACACCAACACAATCGCGCCGAGCACCGACAAAGCTCGGCAGAGCGCGCGGGACACTGCTGCCGGGCAGCGCAGCGGTAAGGGACGGCCGACCCCCCGCCGCAGTGAGAGCCAGCGCCGCCGAACCCCTGTCAAGGCGCCGGAGACCCGCCGGGAAGCGGCCCGCGAGTACCGCCGGCGACTGAAGGAGGAACGGGGGCAGACGCGTCAGGCGCTGGTCACCGGTGATCAGCGCGCGTTGCCCAGACGTGACGCCGGCCCGGTGCGCCAGCTGGTGCGTGACATCGTCGACGCCCGCCGCAACGCGGGCGGCCTGTTCTTCTTCGGCGCGATCCTCGTATTCGTCTTGAGCCTGTCCAACGTCGAGCTACTCGACAAGATCGCCTTTTACCTGTTCCTGGCGCTCTGGGCCCTGGTCATCACCGACAGCATCGTGCTCAGCCGCTACATCAAGGCGGCGGTCAAGGTGCGCTTCCCCGAGGACGACGGCCGTGGCCACGCCCTCTACGGGATCATGCGTGCCCTGCAGATCCGCAAGTTGCGACTGCCGAAGCCCCACGTCAATCGCGGCGACAAGATCTGACATCCCGGACCGCCCGCAGCTTCCTCGCGGGCGCGTCCGGTGCGGGCACCCCGAGCGGCATGCCTTTCGGCTATGCCTCGGGAGAGTGCGGGGCCTCGGGAGGGTGCAGGCTCATCGGCCCGTAGACCACCCGGTCGTCCTCCAGCAGCACGACCGCATCCACTCCGGCGCCGCGCAGCTGCCGCCAGTTCTCCCCCAGCCACGTCTCCGCGTCGGACTGGCTTGGCGCAGGCTCCAACGTGCCCGCATCTCCCGGGTCAACGAGCTGCCCGGTGGAGGATTCGTAACGCCACGTCCAGCCCATGAAGACCTCCGGGTAGGCGCAGCACGATGCTGCGCTCGATGTCTTCGGCAATCTTGCACACCACCCGGGAAGGACAAGCGATGCGACTGACGCTCCTGGGCACCGGTGCCGCGGACGGATGGCCCAACCCCTTCTGTACCTGCGCGTCATGCGCGGCCGCCGCCCGCGACGGCGTCCGGGGACAGACCAGCGTGCTGATCGACGACGAGCTGATGCTGGACTGCGGTGCGGAGTCGCCGCGGGCGGCGGCGCGCTGGGGCGTCAACCTCGCCGACGTCCGACACATCCTGTTCACCCACGCGCACCCGGACCACACGTCCGCCCCCGCGCTGCGCTGGCGGTTCTGGGCCGGTGGCGGACCACTGGAGCTGGTCGGGCCGCCCGCGGCGCTCGACGCGTGCCGGCCCTGGCTGCAGGAGGACTGGCCCGTCACCTACACCGCTGTCCTCCCCGGGGACCGCATCGCCGTCGGGGACTACGACGTGCGGGTGCTGCCCGCCAACCACGGGGATGCCAGCGTGGGGCCACCCGTCCTGTACGACGTGAGCAGTCCGGCCGGGGCGCGACTGCTGTACGCCACGGACACCGCGCTTCCGCCGGAGGCCTTCTTCGCGGCGACGGCCGGCGCCGAATACGACCTGGTGTTGCTGGAGGAGTCCAACGGCGACGACGTGGACTCCCCCACCGCGCATCTGAACCTCGTCACGTTTCCGCAGGTGGTGGGCCGGATGCGCACGGAGGGCGCCATCACCGACCGGAGCCGGGTGGTCGCCATCCACCTCGGACACGGCAATCCGCCGCCGGCCGAGCTTGCCCGCCGGCTCGCCGCCTGGGGGGCAGAGATCCTTCCCGATGGCGCCCGCGTGGAGCTCGGGCCGACGACGGGGGCCACCACATCCCCCCGCTGGCCGGAGCGCATCCTCGTGCTCGGTGGCGCCCGATCCGGCAAGTCGGCGGAGGCGGAGCGGCGCCTGGCGGCCGACCCCGACGTCACGTACGTGGCCACCAGCGTCCGCAGCGACGCCGACGCCGAGTGGGAGCAGCGCATCGCCGGGCACCAGAGCCGTCGTCCGCCGTCCTGGCGAACCGTGGAGACGTCCGACCTGGCGCCGCTGCTGCGTGCCGGGCAGGGGTCGCTGCTGATCGACTCGGTGTCCCTCTGGGTGGCCGGCCGGCTCGAGGAGCCGGACCTGCAGCAGCAGATCACCGAGCTGGTCGCAGCGTGGCGCGATGCCAGCGGCCGGGTCATCGCCGTCTCGGACGAGGTGGGCAGCGGGGTGGTGCCGCCGACCGAGCAGGGGCGAAGCTTCCGGGACGTGCTGGGCGAGGTGAACGCCGCGCTCGCCCGGGAGGCGGACGAGGTCTGGCAGGTGACGGCGGGCATCGCCCGGCGCCTCGCCTGACCGGAACGCTCCAGCCCGGCCGATAGCCTCGCGGCCATGATTGCCATGGATGAGCCGCTCGACCTGGACGCCCTCGCCGAGACGGTGGGTGTGCCGGACGAGGACGCGCGGGCGGCCGCGGCACAGCTGCAGGGCCGGCTCACCAAGCCGACGGGGGCGCTCGGTCGCCTCGAGGACGTCTCGCTGTGGATCGCTGCCGTGCAAGGCCGGTGCCCGCCCCGGATCTTCCAGCGGCCGCGGGTGGTCGTCTTCTGCGGTGACCACGGGGTCGCCAAGGCAGGCGTCTCGGCGTACCCGCCCGAGGTCACCGGGCAGATGGTGGCGAACCTGCTGGCGGGCGGCGCGGCGGCGAACGTGCTGGCGCGGCGCGCCGGAGCCGGGGTGCGGGTGGTGGACCTGTCCGTCGACGCCGAGGCGCCCGCCGCTCCGCCGGAGACGACGCGATACAAGGTGCGCCGCTCGTCGGGACGTATCGATGTCGAGGACGCGCTGACCGACGCCGAGGCACAGCTCGCCTTCCGCAACGGCATGGCCATCGCGGACGACGAGATCGACAGCGGCGCGGACCTGCTGATCGCCGGCGACATGGGCATCGGAAACACCACTCCGGCCGCTGTCCTGGTGTCGGTGGTGACCGGCGCCGAGCCGGCCAGCGTGGTCGGCCGGGGAAGCGGCATCGACGACACGACCTGGATGCGCAAGGCGGCCGCCGTCCGGGATGCGTGCCGGCGCGCCAGGCCGTACGCCGGCGACCCGTTGGGGCTGTTGCGCACGGCAGCTGGTGCCGATCTGACCGCGATGACCGGCTTTCTCGTGCAGGCCGCGGCCCGACGCACGCCGGTCATCCTGGACGGCGTCGCGCCGTGCGCGGCCGCGGTGGTGGCGGGCCGCATCACCCCGCACGCACCGCTGTGGCAGCTGGCCGGCCACCGCTCGACCGAGCCGGCGCAGCAGCGGGCGTTGCAGCATCTGGAGCTCGAGCCGCTGCTGGACCTGGGCCTGCGTCTCGGCGAGGGAACCGGCGCGCTGGTGGCCCTACCGATCGTGACGGCGGCCGTCGCCACCCTGGCCGAGATGGCCACGTTCGACTCCGCCGGCGTGAGCAACCGCGAACCGCATGGCTGACGGCCTGCGGCTGGCGTTGTCGTTCTTCACGGTCCTGCCGGTGCGGCCCGGCAGCTATGACCGGACGACGGCCACCCGGGCGATGACGCTGCTGCCGGTGATCGGGCTCGGTCTGGCGACCACCGTCAGTGCCGTCCTGGTCGCCTGCCGCGCGCTGTACTACGGCTCCGTCCTGGGATCGCTGCTGGCCTCGGCCGTCGCCATCGCCGCCCTCGCGGTGTTCACCCGGGGACTGCACTTGGACGGCCTGGTCGACCTCGTCGACGGCCTGGCGTCGTACGCGCCGCGCGAGCGCGCCCTGGAGATCATGCGCGCGCCGGGGATCGGAGCGCTCGGCGCGGTCGTGCTGGTGCTCTCACTCGTGCTGCAGATCCTGGCGCTGACCTACTGCGTGGCCCGTCATCGCGGCACCGAGGCGGTGTTCGTGGCGCTGCTGGCCGGCCGGCTGGCGGTGCTGTGGTCGTGCACCGCCGGGGTGCCGGCGGCCCGGCCGGACGGGCTGGGGGCCGTGGTGGCCGGCACCGTTCCGCGTGCCGTGGCGATCGGCTGGACCGTCGTGCTGGTCGCGGCGTCGGGCGCCTTCGGCTACCTCGACCCCGACGGCGGCTCGGCGGAACGCGCTGTCCGGGTGGTCGCCGCGTACGCGGCGGCCCTGCTGGCATCCGCCGTGCTGCTGCGACATGTGCGACGCCGGCTCGGCGGCGTCACCGGGGACGTGTTCGGCGCGGTACTGGAGATCGCCACCACCGTGGCGCTGCTCGTGCTGGCCGTCGATCCGCACGACTCCAGGCCACCTGACGCCGCTGCGTGACACGCATGTGACACCGCCATGTGAGAGCCATGGGCGGGCAGGACGACCGGCCCCGCCTGACGTCAGCTGACCGAGCCCCGCTCGCGCATCGCGTCGAGGATCCGGCGCGCCACCTCGTCAGGCCCGATGTCGTCGACGTCCACCACCAGATCGGCGGCGGCGGCGTACTTCTCCGGGCGGCCGACGTACAGCTTGCGCAGCGCCGCCAGCGGGTCCGGCTGCAGCCAGGCCCGTCCCTCGCCGGTGCCTACCCGCTCGGCCAGGGTGGTGAGCTCCGCGCGTAGCCACACGGTGAAGCCCTCGTCATGCAGCCGCTGGGCGTCTACCGGTTCCTCGATGACGCCGGCGGCAACTCCGGCGATCACCGGCGCCGGCGTGCGCAGCGCCTCGTCGAGTGCAGCGGCCTCGGCGGCCCGCATGGCCTCTACGCCGTGCTTGGCGAACACGTCCGGCGTCGGAGCGCCGGTTGCCCGCTCCACCAGCTCGTCGTTGTCGACGTACTCCCAGCCGGTGAGCGCCGACAGCGCCCGTCCGACACTGCTCTTGCCCGCGCCCATCATGCCGATGAGCAGCACCCGCTCAGTCATGTCCGTACCTTCCCTCAGTCCGCCGTCGATGCCCGCACGAACGGCGGACGTTGCACGGTCATGTCGGCCGCGCGGCCGCGCACGTCCACGGTCACGGTGTCGCCCTCCCCCACCGAACGGTCGAGCAGCGCCAGGCCGATGCCGGCCCGCAGGGTTGGCGAGAAGGTGCCGCTGGTCACCTCGCCGACCTGTTCTCCCGCAGCGTTGCGCACCGCCATGTGCGCCCGCGGAATCGCCCGGTCGCTGGCTCGCAGCCCCCACAGCAGCCGCGCCGCGCCCCGCTTCCGCTCGGCCAGCAGCACGTCGCGTCCCCAGAACGCACCCTTGTCCCATCCCACCGCCCAGCCCACCCGTGCCTGCACGGGTGTGATGGCCAGCGACAGGTCCTGGCCGTGCAGCGGATAGCCCATCTCGGTGCGCAGCGTGTCCCGGGCGCCCAGCCCGCATGGCCGCACGCCGAGCGGCTCGCCCGCCGCCAGCAGGGCATCCCACAGGTCCGCGGCGTCGTCCCAGCGTGGCAACAGCTCGTAGCCGCGCTCCCCGGTGTAGCCGGAGCGGCAGATGATCACCTGACGGCCCTGCCATTCGCCAGACGCGAACGACATGTATCCGTGATCCGCGGGCAGCCCCAGCGCGGTCAGCAGCTCCGTGGAACGCGGACCCTGCACCGCCAGCACCGCCAGCCGCTCATGCAGGTCCTCCACCGCCACCCCTGACGGGGCCGCGTCGGCCAGCCGGCCCACCACCTGCGCGGTGTTCGCGGCGTTCGGAACCAGGAACACCTCTTCGGGTGAGTGCAGGTAGGCCAGCAGGTCGTCCACGACGCCGCCGGTGCTGTCGTCGCAGCACAGCGTGTACTGCGCCCGGCCGGGCGAGATGCGTCGCAGGTCGTTGGTGAGAGTGGCGTTGACGAACTCGGCCGCGCCGGGGCCACGGACGGCCGCCTTACCCAGGTGGCTGACGTCGAACAGGCCGACCGATGTGCGTACGGCGGTGTGCTCCTTGAGCACGCCGCCACCCGGGTACTCGATCGGCATCTGCCAGCCACCGAAATCGGCAAGCTTCGCGCCCAGGGCGACGTGCCGGTCGCGCAACGGGGATCGCCGCAGCCGCTGCGGAGCGTCGGCGGAGGTGTCGGCCATAGTCTGACGCTAGCGCCACGAGCTGCACCCGTGCCGCCGGGCACGAGCTGCCCCGTGCCGCCGGGCACAGCGCGCCACGCGGGAAGCGGGTGGGCCAGGCAGGCGCCCCCGGCGGCTAGCATCGCTGCAGCAGGCCCGCACCGAACTCGCCGAACCGGCGTGTGCCACGACGTCGACGGACGGGGATCCGCGTGACCAGCCTCAGCCTCAGTAGTGCGGCGGTGGCGACGCTGTCCGTGGACGCCGTCGTTGTCGGACTCGCCAGCTCGGCGGCAGGTCCGGTGCTGGCTCCCGGCGCGGAGCCGGTCGATGCGGCGCTGGCTGACGGCCTGCTGGCGGCGGCCACCGCGCTGGGCGCCACCGGCGCTGCCGGACAGGTCCACCGGATCGCGACCATGGGCGCGCTGTCCGCCCCGCTCGTGGTGTGCGCCGGACTCGGGGACGTCCCCGCCCAGGGCGGCCGCTTCGCCGCAGAGACGCTGCGCCGAGCCACCGGAGCTGCCGTGCGGGAGCTGGCCGGCACCCGGAAGGTGGCCGTCACGCTGGCCGCCGCGAACGGAGCTCCGGGGCAGGACGAGCTGCGGGCCGTCAGCGAGGGTGCTCTGCTCGGTGCGTACGAGTTCGCCCGCTACCGCAACAGCTCCCTGGAGCCCCGGCACACGCCCGTGGCGGCCGTCACGATCCTGGTGCCGAACACACGGGACAAGACAGCGAAGGAAGCACTGCGGCGGGCCGAGGCGGTCAGTCGCGGGGTGGCGCTGACCCGCGACCTGGTCAACACCCCGCCCGGCGACCTGCATCCGGCCGAGCTGGCGGACGCGGCCGTCGCGGCCGGTGCGGAGCTTGGTCTCGAGGTGATCGTGCTCGACGAGCGCAAGCTCAAGCGCGGCGGCTACGGCGGAATTCTGGGCGTCGGCCAGGGGTCCACCCATCCCCCACGGCTCGTGGAGATCCGCTACCGGCACCCCAAGGCGACCCACTCCGTAGCACTGGTGGGCAAGGGGATCACCTTCGACTCGGGCGGCCTGTCGCTGAAGCCGTCGGCATCCATGGAGTGGATGAAGTCCGACATGGGCGGCGCGGGCGCCGTCCTGGGGGCGATGGTCTCCCTCACGATCCTGCAACCGGCGGTGAACGTCACCGGCTGGCTGCCGACGGCGGAGAACATGCCCAGTGGTGCGGCAATCCGGCCCTCGGACGTGCTGCACATGTACGGGGGCAAGAAGGTCGAGGTGCTGAACACCGACGCCGAGGGGCGCCTGGTGCTCGGCGACGCCATTGCCCGTGCCTGCGAGGACTCGCCCGATCTCGTGATCGACGTGGCAACGCTGACCGGTGCGCAGCTGGTGGCCCTGGGCTCGCGGACCGCGGGCGTGATGTCGAACGACGACGGCCTGCGCGCCGCCGTGGTGGACGCGGCCGACCGCGCCGGCGAGCTGATGTGGCCGATGCCGTTGCCGCCGGAGCTGCGCAAGTCCATCGACTCGGACATCGCCGACCTGAGCAATACCGGTGATCGGTACGGCGGCATGCTGGTGGCCGGCCTGTTTCTGCAGGAGTTCGTCTCCGATGGCACCAAGTGGGCCCACCTGGACATCGCCGGACCGTCTTTCAACCGGGACCCGGCCCACGGCTACACCCCGAAGGGTGGCACCGGCGTGGCCGTACGCACGCTGGTCCAGCTGATCGAGGACGTCGCCGCCGGCAGCTACGTTCCCTGACCGTTCTCCCGGTTCCAGCGCCGCATGCGCTCTGGATATCCGACCAGCTGCACGTCGTAGATCGGCACCGACAGGCGCTGGCCGAGGGCGTACGCCGCTTTCGGGCCGTCCACCCGCCGGCGCGTCCACTCCCCGTTCTTGGCCACGAATACCAGGGTGGTCTCGGTCACCGCGGTCTGCGGCTCGACGAAGCCTTCGACACCCTGCCGGGTCTCGGCGAATTCGATCAGGTGCTTCACGCCGCCCGAGTCGGCGCCGCGGCGGGTGCCCGGCCGGGAGCGCCGGCCGAAGCTGGGCAATCCACGCACTGAGGTCCTCCTCCGTTCGCGCCGAGCCGGGTGCGGTGCGATCAATGAAACGACCCCCGGAAGCTCGGCGTTCCTGCCGGGAACAGCGTGGTGGAAGACTGCATGCACGCTAACTCCGCGGCTTCGGCTGGACCGTGCCCTGCACGCCGCCTCGGGCCGCGCTTCCGGGTAGGAGTACACGTGGCGAGCGGTACCAAGAACTACGACATCGTCATCCTCGGCGGCGGCAGCGGCGGTTACGCCTGCGCGCTGCGCGCAGCGGAGCTCAACCTGTCCGTCGCGCTGATCGAGCGCGACAAGGTGGGCGGCACCTGCCTGCACCGCGGGTGCATCCCGACCAAGGCGCTGCTGCACGCCGCCGAGATCGCCGACCAGACCCGCGAGAGCGAGAAGTTCGGCATCCGCGCCACGCTGGACGGCATCGACCTGCCCGGCGTGCTCAGCTACCAGCGGAAGGTCGTCACCCGCCTCTACAAGGGGCTGCAGGGCCTGATCGGCAGCAAGGCGATCGACTTCGTCGCCGGCGACGGGCGCCTGATCGCCCCGAACTCGGTGCAGGTGGGCGACACCGTCTACCAGGGCCGCCATGTCGTGCTCGCCACCGGTTCGGAGGCCCGGTCGCTGCCCGGCCTCGACATCGACCACGAGCGGGTTCTCAACAGCGACGACGCCCTGCAGCTCGAGTCGGTGCCGCGCTCCGTCGTGATCCTGGGCGCCGGGGCGATCGGCGTCGAGTTCGCCAGCGTCTGGAAGAGCTTCGGTGCCGAGGTCACGATCGTCGAGGCGCTGCCCCGCCTACTGCCCGCCGAGGAGGAATCCAGCTCGAAGCTGATCGAGCGAGCGTTCCGCCGCCGTAAGATCAACTCGAAGCTGGGCGCGCGGTTCGAGGGAGTGAAGTCCACCGACTCCGGTGTGGTGGTCACGCTGGAGGGCGGGGAGACGATCGAGGCGGAGATGTTGCTGGTGGCGATCGGCCGCGGGCCGGTCTCGGCGGACCTGGGCTACGAGCAGGCCGGCGTCGCGATGGAGCGCGGATTCGTCACCACGAACGAGTACTGCGCCACGAACGTCCCGAACGTATGGGCGATCGGCGACCTGATCCCGACACTTCAGCTCGCGCACGTCGGCTTCGCTGAGGGCATCCTCGTCGCCGAGAAGATCGCGGGGCTGAACCCTCCGCCCATCGACTACGACGGCGTGCCGCGCGTCACCTACTCCGAGCCGGAGGTCGCCTCGGTGGGCATCACCTCGACCGAGGCGACGCGGCGGGGCTACGACATCAAGACCGTCACGTACGACTTGGCGGGCAACGGCAAGAGCCAGATCCTCGGTACGGCGGGCGCGGTCACGCTGGTCGCCGCCAAGGACGGGCCGGTACTGGGCGTGCACATGGTGGGCAGCCGGGTCGGCGAGCTGATCGCTGAAGCGCAGCTGATCACCAACTGGGAGGCGACGGCCGACGACGTCGCCGCTCTCATCCACCCTCACCCCACCATGTCGGAGGCGCTCGGCGAGGCGCACCTCGCGCTGGCCGGCAAGCCACTGCACGCCCACGGCTGACCCACGCCGTAACCTTTCGGCCGGGCTCCGCGGCCCGCAGTCCTGCCGGTCCACAAGACACCGCTCCAGCACAGTCCACGTTCTGCGCGACCGACTCCGACGCGCCGAGCAGATCACGAGAAAGGACGCCGGATCATGCCGGTCTCCGTCACCATGCCGCGTCTGGGAGAGAGCGTCTCCGAGGGCACCGTCACCCGTTGGCTGAAGCAGGTGGGCGAGACCGTCGAGGCCGACGAACCGCTGCTTGAGGTCTCGACCGACAAGGTGGACACCGAGATTCCGGCGCCCGCCTCGGGGACGTTGCAGGCGATCAAGGTGAACGAGGACGAGACCGTCGACGTAGGGGTGGAGCTGGCGCTCATCGCGCAGGGCGACGAGGTGCGTGCGGTCGCCGAGCCCGCCCCCCCAGCACCTCCTGCCGCGCAGCAGCCGGCAGGTGCTCCGCCAGCCCAGCGGGCCTCCAGCACTCCCCCGGCCGCCGCCCCGCCCGCACCGGCGCCTCCGGCGTCCGCTCCCCGGCCGTCCGCTCCCCAGCCGGCAGCTCCCCAGGCCTCGGTTCCGCCGCAGGCAGCCCCGGCGGCAGCAGAGCAGGCCTCCACCCCTCCCGCGGTCACCCCGGAGCAGCGGCCGGCCGGCGACGAGGCCACCGACGGTGGCTCGGGCGCCGGAGCGTACGTCACACCCCTGGTGCGCAAGCTCGCAGCGCAGCACGGCGTCGACCTGTCCACCCTGACCGGCACCGGCGTCGGCGGGCGGATCCGCAAGCAGGACGTTCTCGACGCTGCAGCCGCCGCGGCCCCCGCCCAGCCGACTGCCCAGGAGTCGGCGCAGCAGCAGCCCGCCGCCCAGCAGGAGGGTGCGGCGCAGCGCGGTTCGTCCGCTCAGCAAGGCTCGGCGGCCGACCGGGCCGACACGATCGAGGACGCCCCGGCTCGGGCCCCATCGGCACCACAGGCGCCGACCACCGCATCCCAGACGCAGCAGGCGGCTGCTGCAACCCATGTGAGGGGCCGCACCGAGAAGATGTCCCGGCTTCGCCAGGTGATCGCCCAGCGGATGACCGAGTCGCTGGCCACTTCGGCTCAGCTCACCACCGTGGTCGAGGTGGACGTCAGCCGGATCGCCCAGCTGCGCCAGCGGGTCAAGTCCGACTTCGAGCGGCGTGAAGGCGTGCGGCTGTCGTTCCTGCCGTTCTTCGCCATTGCCCTCATCGAGGCGCTGCGCGAGTACCCCGCGTTGAACAGCTCGATCGACCTCGACGCCGGCACCGTTACCTACCACGACGCGGTGCACCTTGGCCTGGCCGTGGACACCGAGCGCGGCCTGCTGGTCCCGGTGATCCACGACGCTCAGGACCTGAACCTGAGCGGCATGGCACGCAAGATCGCTGATCTCGCGGAACGCACCCGGAGCAACGCCGTGAGCCCGGACGAGCTCGGCGGCGGCACGTTCACGCTCACCAACACCGGCTCGCGGGGCGCACTGTTCGACACGCCGATCATCAACCAGCCGCAGGTCGGCATCCTGGCGACCGGGGCGGTGACCAAGCGCCCGGCAGTCGTCGAGCACCCAGAGCTCGGCGATGTGGTGGCCATCCGGTCGATGGCGTACCTGTCGCTGACCTACGACCACCGGATCGTCGACGGAGCCGACGCCGCACGCGCACTGTCCGCAGTCAAGGCGCGACTGGGGGACGGGGCGTTCGAGGGAGACCTCGGCCTCTGATCTTGTCCGGTCCAGCGGGTTGCAGCGGCGGCTCGCTGGTACCGATGCGCCACGGATCACCCCTGGGCTGAGCGCGCTCGCGGTCGCGGCATGCGCCACGTGGCCGCCTCCATGACCATGAGGGCATGAAGGTTGCAGTCACCGGCGCGTCCGGCTTGATCGGCTCGGCACTCGTACCCGCCCTGCGCGCCGAGGGGCACGCGGTGGTGCGTTTCGTGCGTCGCCGGGCCGCCGCGGCGGACGAGGTCAGCTGGGATCCGGCGGCCCGCACGCTGGCACCCGGAGCGCTCGACGGCGTGGATGCGGTGATCCATCTCGCGGGCGTCGGCGTGGGCGACCGTCGATGGACGGCGGACTACCGGCGTCAGGTGCTCGACAGCCGGGTGGACGGCACCACGGTGATCAGCGAGGCGATGTCGCGAACCGGCTCGCCACCGGCGGTTCTTCTCTCGGCCTCCGCCATCGGCTACTACGGCGACACGGGCGACCGAGCCGTGGACGAGACGGCCCCGTCGGGCAGCGGCTTCCTGGCCGATGTCGTGCAGCAGTGGGAAGAGGCCACGACGGCGGCGCGCTCCGCGGGGAGCCGGGTGGTGCTGCTTCGATCGGGCGTGGTGCTGTCCGCAGCCGGCGGAGCGCTGGGAAAGGTGCTGCCCCTGTTCAAGGCCGGGGTGGGCGGCCGGCTGGGCACAGGACGCCAGTACGTCAGTTGGATCTCGCTGGCGGACGAGGTGGACGCCATCCGCTTCCTGCTCGGCGCCGACAACATTGCGGGCCCGGTCAACCTCACCGCCCCGACGCCGGTTACGAATGCGGAGTACACAGCGGCCATCGCCCGAGCCGTACGTCGCCCGGCCGCGCTGCCGGTGCCGGCTCCGGCCCTGCGCCTGGCCCTGGGGGGCTTTGCCGACGAGGCGGTGCTGGCCGGTCAACGGGTGCTGCCCCGCGTCTTGGAAGGCGCAGGGTTCCCGTTCACCCATCCCGACATCGACACCGCCCTGCGGGCCGTGGTCGGCAGCAAGGACCTGGACGCCGGCGTCCGGTGACCAGCGCGGGCGGAAGCTGACCATCGTGCGAAGCTGGTCGGGGCTTGACCACGGATTCCTGGTGGCGGCCTGTCAGCGCGAGGCAGCCGGTTCCCGGGTGTCGTCAGCTGGCGGGGTGGACGCCACCGAGTGGATCCGCCAGCCGGCGGACGTCCGCAGCAGCCTGACCGTCCAGCTGGCGGCGCCGCGGCCGGCTGCGGTGCGCACGACACCGTCGGCGAAGCGCAACCGGTACCCGTCGAGCGTGTCGACCACTGTCAGCTCGACCGCGTCCGGCCTTTCCCTCAGCACCGACACATCTGAGACCCGCAGCGCCAAGTCCGTGGCTCGCGCGCCACGCCGCTGTAGCTCGCGAAGCCTCGCGAGGTCGGCGGCCAGCGCCGGTGAGCCGGGCACGTACACCGCCGCCAGCGCCGCCGCGTCCGACGTGGCGTAGGCGCGGCCGCGACGGCCGTCCAGCTCGACCAGCACGTGCCGCCAGCGTTGCTGCGCCGAGCCGTCGTCCGGGCCCGTGCCGGGCGGTGGGCGGTGGGAACTGTCGGCCGGTAGCGGGGGGACCGCAGACGCGGACCCGGCCGGTGCGCCAAGTTCACGAAGCGTGGCCGGTTTGCCGCCGCTGTCCGACGCGGCGCCCGAGGCGCCGATGGCCACCGCGCTGCCCATCGCGAGAGCGGCGACAACCGTCGTCGCGGCACGGGAGATCCAGCCCCTCGGGAGGCGTCGACCCTCCCGGTCGAGCGCGTGCAGTGCCGCCGCCGGGCACCCGCCGACCGGCCATGACCTGCGGGCGGTGTCGGGGCTCCGGTGCGCCCCGATCACCTTGGTGCGTCCAGAGAACCGCGACGGCGCGGCAGCGCTGGCCGCACGGGTCGCGGACCGGCCGGAACGCCGCTGCGGGATGTCGGCGGCACGCTCGGGTGCGCCGAACCGGACGGGCGCGGCAGGGCCGGAGGCCCGCACGGCCGCCGCGAACTGTCGGGCCGACACCGTTGTCCGCGGATCGAGCGCGGCGTCCACGGCGGCCTCGAGCGCCTCCCGTGCCGGGCCCGCCGGACCGCCCCCGCGCTCGGGTCCCAGCGCCAGCCGACACACGGCGGCCAGGGAACGGACGTCCGCGTCAGCGGAGAACGCCAGGGCACTCAGCCCGCCCGGCGCCGTCCCACTGCCGCGGCTTCCGCCGGGGATTGGGGTGAGAGCCGAGGAGTCAAGCACCGGCCGGCCGTTCCCGTCGAACAGGATGTCGCCCGCGGACAGTGTTCCCAGACACCAGCCCTGCTCATGAATGACGGCCAACGTGGCCGCCAGCGGAGCCGCCACGGTCACCAGCTCGCCGGGCTCGAGCTGGCGACGGCGCAGCAACCCGCCGAGATCGCGACGGGGTGCGAGGTCCATCACGAGGACGGCACCGCTTCCGGGTGCCGGACCGTCGGTCACGTCGGAAGGAACGGGCACGACCCGACGGATCGCCACGAGATGGCCGCTGGGATCGGCAGCTGTCAGCGCTGCCGCCTGCCGCAGCTGCGCCAGCCAGCTGTCCGCGCCGCTCGGGCCGGTCCCTGCGGAGACGCTGAACTCAGCTGGCCTTGTCAGGTACCGCAGGACCACCGGACCGTCCGGGCCCCCCCGCGCCAGCCAGACCGGACCACGCCCGCCCTCCCCAAGGAGCTCGAACGCCTCGTACCCCGGCACCTTCCACACCTGGCCAGTCATTGCACGCCTTCCGCCGGTCCGTCGTTGACCTCTCATGACGGCTTTCCGGAAATGCAAGCAGCGGCGGGCGACAGGCCGTTCCGGTTGTCCACAGGCCGCGGCGAGCGTCGACGATGCGGCCGGGCCGCGCGCAGCGGCTAGCTGTCGGCTCTTCCTGCCCGGCTACGGTGGGCGAATGCGAATCTTGGCGGGCGCGGCCAGCGCGGGCCCCAGGTCATCGGAATGCGGATGAGCGCCGACGGGCAGCGGCACATCGTTGCCACCAGCGGGGGCTTCCAGTCCGCTGGTCTTGATCCGTACGTCTGGCGCATCGGGCCGCTGGTGCGCTACGCCTTGGAACTGACCGGGCGGCTGCGCCCGAAGATCTGCTACCTGGGTACGGCCACGGGCGACTCACCGAACGGCCTGACCGGCTTCTACAACGCCATGGCCGGCCGCAGCGACGTGGTGGCCAGCCATCTGTCGCTGTTCGCCATGCCGAACGTCGAAGATCCCCGGGCGCACCTGCTGGAGCAGGACGTGGTGTGGGTGGGCGGCGGCTCGGTGGCCAACCTGCTCGCCGTCTGGCGGACGCACGCGCTGGACTCAGTGTTCGCCGAAGCGTGGGAGGCCGGCGTCGTGCTCGCCGGCGTGAGCGCGGGCAGCCTGTGCTGGCACGTCGGTGGTACGACGGACTCGTTCGGCCGGGCGCTGCGGCCGGTGACGAACGGCCTGGCCCTGCTGCCCCACAGCAACGGCGTGCACTACGACTCGGAGGCCGGTCGCCGTCCGCTCTACCACCGGCTGGTGGCCGACGGGACCCTGCCTTCCGGATACGCGACGGACGACGGGGTCGGCCTGCATTACGTCGGCACGGAGATGGTCCGTGCGATCAGCGACCGGCCGGACGCGGCCGCATACTTCGTCGAGCGCGGGCCGGACGGGTCGGCGATCGAGACCCGGATCGCGCCGGAGCGCCTCGATTGACCGGTCCACAGCCCGCGGGCGCCTGGCGTGCGTCCCCAGGGTGCGGCGCCAGGCCCGCGCCGTGGAGAGCGACACCGTAGCCTGAAGCCGTGACCGACCTGCTGTTCCGCCGCCTCGGCCGGGTGCCGTACGAGCGGGCCTGGCAGCTGCAGCGGCAGCTGCATGCCGCCCGGGTGGCTGGGTCCGCTCCGGACACCGTGCTCCTGCTCGAGCATCCCCCGGTCTACACCGCCGGGCGTCGCACCGCCCCCGACGAGCGGCCGGACGGCGGTGATCCGGTGGTGGAGGTCGATCGCGGAGGCAAGATCACCTGGCACGGCCCGGGGCAGCTGGTGGGATACCCGATCGTCGCCCTGCCGGTACTGCCCGGCGTGCCGGGCGTCCGGGACGCCATGGTCGACGTCGTCTCCTACGTACGCCGCCTCGAGTACGCCCTGATCGCCGTCTGCGCTGACGTCGGCGTTCCCGCCAGCAGGGTCGCCGGCCGCAGCGGCGTGTGGACCGCGGACGGCTCCCGCAAGCTGGCGGCCGTGGGGATCCGCGTCGCACGCGGCGTGGCGCTGCACGGATTCGCCCTCAACTGTGACGCCGACCTGTCGGCGTTCGACCGCATCGTTCCCTGCGGTATCTCGGACGCCGGGGTGACGTCGCTCACCTTGGAGCTCGGGCGCCGCGTCGGTGTCGCCGAGGTGCTGGACGGTGTGGAGCGACGGCTGGCCGAGGCCCTGCACGCCGCCCCGGACGAGCCGACGACGCGCACGTTGCAGCCCGCCGGGATGCCGGCATGACGGCGGTCGTGCCGGACGGGCGCCGGATGCTGCGCCTGGAGGTCCGCAATGCGGCGACACCCATCGAGAAGAAGCCGTCCTGGATCCGCACGCGGGCCCGTATGGGTCCGGAGTACACGGAGCTGCGGGGCCTGGTGCGCCGGGAGGGGCTGCACACGGTCTGCGAAGAGGCCGGCTGCCCCAACATCTACGAGTGCTGGGAGGACCGGGAGGCCACGTTCCTCATCGGCGGGAGCGCCTGCACCCGCCGATGCGACTTCTGTCAGATCGACACCGGCAAGCCGGCCGAGCTCGATCGGGATGAACCCCGCCGCGTCGCCGAGTCGGTGGCCACCATGGGTCTGCGCTACGCCACCGTCACCGGCGTCGCCCGCGACGACCTGCCCGACGGCGGGGCGTGGCTGTACGCCGAGACGGTCCGCCAGATCGTCGCTGCGTCCCCCGGCTGCGGCGTCGAGCTGCTGATCCCGGACTTCACCGGCAACGCCGAGCAGCTGGCTACGGTCTTCGCCGCCCGGCCCTCGGTCCTGGCCCACAACCTGGAGACGGTGCCGCGGCTGTTCCGGGAGATCCGCCCCGCGTTCCGGTACGACCGGTCGCTGGACGTGCTGGGTCAGGCACGAGCCGCTGACCTGGTCACCAAGTCGAACTTGATCCTCGGCATGGGCGAGACCCGCGAGGAGCTCAGCACGGCGATGCAGGACCTGTTCGACGCCGGCTGCGAATTGCTCACCATCACGCAGTACCTGCGCCCCACGCCACGCCACCACCCGGTCGTCCGTTGGGTGCGGCCCGAAGAGTTCGTCGAGCTGGCCGAGGAGGCCGAGGAGATCGGCTTTCCGGGGGTGCTCAGCGGTCCGCTGGTGCGCTCGTCATACCGGGCGGGGCGCCTCTACGAGCAGGCGATGGCGGCGCGCGGCGCCGCCGGCCCGGTCGTGCCGACCGGCTGAGCTTCCCCTCACGGCGTTAAGCCGGTGGCGGCGCGGCGTTATCCGTATCCTCGGCGCATGGCTCCCCGTCTTCCTCGCATTCCCGGCCGTCCGGCGCCCGCTTCGGCCGGCCGCAGTGGCTCCAGGCGCATCAGCTCCCCCTCCGGGCGCGGCGGCAAGGCCCGCGGCGGCAAGGCCCGCGGCGGCCAGGCCGGTCCGAAGCGCACCACGCAGATCCGGCAGGCGTACAGCCTCACCAAGTCCGTCGACCCGAAGCTGCCGCTGCTGCTGGTGGGCCCCGCGCTGGGTGTGCTGGCCCTGTTCGTCTTGATCGGTGTACTCATCGGCCACCCCATCTACCTCACCATGATCGGCATCCTGCTCGCCTTGCTGACGGCCATGGCCGTGCTGGGCAAGCGGACCGCCAAGGCCAGCTACGCCCAGGTGGAGGGGCGGCCCGGGGCGGCGGCCGCGGTGCTGCAGGGAATGCGCGGCGACTGGCGGGTCACGCCCGTCGTCGCGGTGAACAAGGCGCAGGACCTGGTGCACCGGGCGGTCGGCCGGCCCGGGGTGGTGCTCGTCGGTGAGGGCAATCCCCAGCGGGTCAGCCAGCTGATCAGCCAGGAGAAGCGCCGAATCCAGCGGGTGCTACCGGACGTCCCCGTCTACGACGTGGTGGTCGGCAACGAGACCGGTCAGGTACCGGTACCGAAGCTGTACAAGCACATGACGAAGTTGCCGCGCAACATGTCGGGCAGCAAGGTCGTGGCCGTGGAGTCGCGCCTCAAGGCGCTGGGCAGCAACGCGGTCCCGATTCCCAAGGGGCCGATCCCGCGCGGCGGTAGAGCCCCCCGGCACATGCGCTGACAGCGCCTGACCCAGGCGACTGACTGTGGGTGGACAGGACCTCAGAGCCGGACGAGAGCCGTTCCGGCGTACCGGTCGTGCCAGCGCAGTCCCCGGGAGTCGCTGATCAACGCCGGAATCACCAACGACAGAAGCATCGTGCGCACGGCCGCCGGCAGCAGCCTCGGCCGCCCGGTGTCTGCTCTGCGCACCACGCGCGTGCCGACCACCGCCATTCCCACGGTGCGGCCGAGCAGCCCGACGAGCAGCCACTTCTGAACGATGTAGGCGGCGAACACCAGTTCTCCGCGGCTCCCGATGTGCACGTCGACGCCGAGCGTGGCCAATATCTGCACGATCACGTTGGCCACCACGGCGTCGACGGCGAACGCCGCCAGGCGCCGGCCGAAGCCGACGGTGGGCAGGTCCGCCCAGGACGGCCGTGCGGCGCCTGCCGCCGATGTCCCGGCTGGCCTGCCCCGGCGGCGCGCTGCACTCACACCCCAACGCTAGCCGCCTGCCAGGCACGGCACCGTGCCGCCCCGGCGCGCCTCACCGGCAGGCCTGGGCCTCGACCCCTCCAACAACGCGCTGATCAAACAGCGCCCGGTAACACAGTGGAAACATGACGGACACCGATGAGAAACGGCTCCCCACGTAGGGTGTTCCAAACGCCGGCAGCACCCCGTGCCGCCATGCAGAACCGTCGCCAGGAGGATGGATGTTCAACAGAGCCGAAGAGGTCCTGAGCTACGTCAAGTCGAACGGTGTCCAGTTCCTCGACGTACGGTTCTGTGACCTGCCGGGCGTCATGCAGCACGTGACGATCCCGGTGGAGAACATCAGCGAGAAGACCTTCACCGACGGGATGATGTTCGACGGATCCTCGGTGCGCGGCTTCCAGGAGATCCACGAGTCCGACATGCTGCTGCTGCCGGACTTCACCACGGCGACGATGGATCCCTTCCGTCAGCACCCGACGATGAACATGACCTTTTTCATCCACGACCCGCTGACGCTGGAGTCCTACAGCCGCGACCCGCGCAACGTGGCGCGCAAGGCGGAGGAGTACCTGCGCGGCACCGGGATTGCCGACACCGCCTTTTTCGGCACCGAGGCTGAGTTCTACATCTTCGACGACGTGCGGTACGACACCACGCCGAACTCGTCGTACTACTCGGTGGACTCCATCGAGGGCGCCTGGAACTCCGGCAAGGCGGAGGTCGGCGGCAACCTCGGCTACAAGCCGCGCTACAAGGGCGGCTACTTCCCGGTCAGCCCGAACGACCACCACACCGACCTGCGCTCGGAGATGTCGCGGAAGCTGACCGAGGCCGGCCTGCACGTGGAGATGCAGCACCACGAGGTGGGGACCGGCGGTCAGTCGGAGATCGGCGTGAAGTTCGACACCCTGCTCAAGTGCGCCGACAACGTCATGTTGTTCAAGTACATCGTGAAGAACACGGCGCGGGCCGCCGGCAGGACCGTCACATTCATGCCCAAGCCGATCTTCCAGGACAACGGCTCCGGCATGCACTGCCACCAGTCGCTGTGGAAGGACGGTGCGCCGCTGTTCTACGACGAGGTCGGCTACGGCGGACTGTCGGACACCGCGCGTTACTACATCGGCGGCCTGCTCAAGCACGCCCCCTCCCTGCTGGCCTTCACGAACCCGACGACGAACTCCTACCGCCGGCTGGTCCCCGGCTACGAAGCGCCCGTCAACCTGGTCTACAGCGCCCGTAACCGCTCCGCCTGCTGCCGGATCCCGCTGTCGGGCAACGAGCCCAAGGCCAAGCGCATCGAGTTCCGCGTGCCGGACCCGTCCTGCAACCCGTACCTGGCGCTGCCCGCCATGCTGATGGCCGGCATCGACGGCATCCGCAACAAGATCGAGCCGCCGGAGCCGGTGGACAAGGACCTGTACGAGCTGCCCCCGGACGAGCTGGCCAACGTGCCGCAGGTCCCCGGCTCGCTCGACAAGGTGCTCGACCACCTCGAGGCCGACCACGGGTTCCTGCTCGAGGGCGGTGTCTTCACCACTGACCTGATCGAGGCCTGGCTGGAATTCAAGCGGACCCACGAGGTGGACCCGATTCGCCTGCGTCCGCACCCGCACGAGTTCGCGCTGTACTTCGACATCTGAGCAAAAGGGCCGAGACCGGCCCTGAACTGCATGTCACGCAGCCCCCGCCAGCGGATCCTTCGGATTCCCCTGGCGGGGGCTGCGTGGTGTCCGGCGTCAACTGATCGCTTCCACCTAGCCGCAATTGCGCCCGTGACCGGTCGATGGCGACGGGGGCTGGCGGTCGCCGGTGCAGCCGGACGAAGACGCGGATGGCTGACTGGGCCACGGGCGGGTAGCAACAGCTAGCCAACGCCCGCCGAGCCGGATCAGGAGCAAGACCGTCGAACCGATCCCGCTCCCCGCTGGCCTCGGCGCACCCGCTCTCGCACGGCGGCACCTGGCATCCGCGTTGTCCGCATGGTCCCCGGCCGCCCGGGACATGGCCCTGCTACTGGCCAGCGAGCTGGTCAGCAATGCGGTCCTGCACGGCGCCCCGCCGATCGGCCTGTCGATCCAGCTCTCCCCGGGCGGCGACAGCGTCCGGGTGGAGGTGCATGACGGCAGCCCGCAGCTTCCACCCGCTCGGGCGCCCGAGATCAGTCAGGTCAGGGAGCACGGCCGCGGTCTGCAGATCGTCGACACTCTTGCCGCCGCATGGGGAAGCCGGCCCGGCGAAGCTTCGGCCGGGAAGACGAGCTGGTTCCGCCTGGACGCGACGTGACGGGCGGGTACCGCACCATGATGCTGCAGGCCGTGCTGGCCAATGTCGAGGTCGTCGAGCGAAAGCTCGCACGCGTGCATCTGCTGCTGGGTCGGCCGGTCCGCGTCCACGCCTTCTCCGGATACGGCCACGGCCAGTGGGCTTCGGTGGGCGGACGGGTGCTGGTCCAGGCGCAGCCGCGTCCGGCGCCGTCCAGCGGGAGCTGGTGGGCGGTGGCGCGCGCCAACCTGCTGCCCTTCATGAGCGTTGAGGTACCGCACGCGCTGGTGCGCGTCACGCTCGGCAACCAGCACCTCGACGTCCGGGCGGACGCGGACGGCTACGTCCAGGCACTGGTGCAGGGCGTGCAGTTGCCCCCCGGCCGACACGCCGCCACCCTCACCCCGCTTGAACCCGGGGGGTCACCGGCGCACACCCGGGTTCACGTGCCGCATCCGGCTGCGGACGTCGCGATCGTCAGCGACGTGGACGACACCATCGTCGACTCCGGCATTGCGCACGGCCTGGCCGCCACCCTCAGGACGACGCTGCTCCGGGAACAATCGACCCGGGTCCCGCTCGCCGGTGCCCCTGAGCTGTACCGCGCGCTGGCCGGCGGCGCCGCCGGCGGTGTCGAACGGCCGTTCTTCTACTTGTCGACCAGTCCGTGGAACCTCGCCAATTTTTTGGAGGGCTTCCTGACCCGGCACGGGTTTCCCGCGGGACCGCTGGTGCTGACCGACTGGGGGCCCGGCGCCGACGGACTGCTGCGCATTCGTACCCGGACGCACAAACTGTCCGCGCTGCGGCGGCTGGCGGAGGCGTTGCCGGACGTCCGCTTCGTTCTGATCGGTGACAGCGCCCAGGAAGATCCCGCCATCTACGCCGAGTTCAGCCGCGAGCACACCGGTCGAGTAGCCGCGATCTACATCCGGCGGGCCGGGAAAGGCCCGGTCGCTGAGCGGCGGTACGAGCAGGCGGAACTCCTGCTTGCAGACGCAGGAGTTCCGTACGTCATCGCGGGAGATACCGCCGCCATGTACGAGCACGCCCAAACGATAGGCCTTCTCCGCGCCGGCTGATGTCTTCGTAACTGCAGCGAGCGCAGGCGGTTTCAATCCACGGCGACAGCGCGCCCGCCGTTGTTTCACAGTTTGCGAGTCAGGGTGCAACGGTAAGGGAATTGTCCCGGCAAAAATGCTGATCATGATAACTACGCAAGCGGCGAACTTCGTTCGCAGGCAGATACCGAAGGGCCGTACCTTGCAGCACATTCGTGCTGGTGCAGTCGCAAGATGCGACGCTTTTGTCGCACCTTGCGACTGACAAGCATGTCTGTGAGGTCACCCTGCTCCGGGTGCTGCGCCACCTGATCGCCGACACGGCGAGCGTGGTCACCACCGATCCACTGACCTTCGCCTGCCGGCGGTGGGTGCTGTTCGCTGGGGCCCGGCTCACCGGCAGGAGCATCCACGTCCTGCTGCTGGACGTCGCTCCGCGAGACGCCGTTGCCGGTCAGCGTCGACGCGGACGGACGCTCCCGCCACGCGCCATGTCCCGTCACGTGCGCCGCTGGATTCGGCTGTAGCGCACCGTCCTGGCAGCCGGCCGTCATGAAGTAGGCGTACGGGGTCTCGCCGTACGCGGCACGGAACTGGCGCGAGAAGTGCGCGGGCGACATGTACGCCGCCGCGGCGAGGGCCGGCACGTCGAGCGGACGCGCGTACTCGCGGTCCATCAGGTCGCGCGCACGGCGCAGGGCGACCAGCACCCGCACGTCCTCCGGCACGTCCCCGATGCTAGGGCCTCCGGACGGACCCGCGGGCGTCGTCGATCTCCTCACCGGAGCGGCCGCGTCAATCTCAGCCGGCGTTGCGCTGCCGGAACGCCTGCAGCTGCGCCCGTGCGTCGGTGGCCGCCTCGTCCCCGGCCGCGGCACCGATGTCGAACTGTTCCTGCGCCTCGTCCAGTCGCTGGAGGTGCCACAGCATCAGGCCCAGATTGTGGTGCGCGTACATGTCGCCCGCGGCGACGGCCCGGCGGTAGAGCTCCTCCGCCTCTGCGTAGTGCTCGCCGTCCCACAACAGGTTCGCCATCGGCAGCAGGCTCTCGGCCTCCTGCGCGGCGATCCCGTCGCCCAGCACCATCCGGGCCTCGCCGATCCGTCCCGTGCGCCGCAGCAGGTTGCCCAGGCTGGCGCGCGCGTGCGGCTCGGACTGGGCCGACTTGCGCAGCAGCGGCTCCGCCTCGTCGTCGCGCCCCTGCTCGTAGAGCAGCACACCGAGGTAGGCCATCGCCGACGGGTGCTCGCGGTGCAACGCGGACCGGTAGCGCTGCTCGGCCGCCACGACATCGCCGTCCCGCTCGTCCAGCGCACCCAGGGCGAGCAGGCCGCTGGCGTCCCCGGCCTCGGCGGCCCGGGTGTACCAGGCGCGGGCCGCGGTCACGTCCCCGGCTCGTTCGCACACGTCGCCGAGGTTGAACATGGCGTCCTCGTGGCCGTCCTGCAGCGCGACCTCGTACGCCTGTTGCGCCTCCTCGAGCCGGCCGAGGTCGCGCAGCGTGTTGCCGAGGTTGAACGCCACCCACGACTCACCGAGCTCGACGGCCCGCCGGAAACAACGCTCCGCCTCGGGCAGCCTGTCCTGTTCCGCGAGGGTGCAGCCGAGCTCGTTCCAGACGTCCGGGTCGTCGGTGCGTTCGGCCCGGCGCAGCAGATCGGCGAGTGAGGGCGGGGGCGTATCGGTCATGCGCCCCAGCCTGCCACCTGCGGGTGCCCGGGCGCCCCCCGGCTACTCCGCCGGCGGACCGGATGGCGGGCGCGACCGCGGCCAGCCAGTCTCGTCCAGGAACCCGACGATCACCGGGTTCACCACCTCGGGTGCCTCCTCCAGCACGAAGTGACCGGCCCCCGGGACGGTGACGAAGGCGGTGTCCTCCCCGAGGTCCCGGACGACGGACTCACCGACGCTGAGCGGCAGCACCGGGTCGGCTGCCCCCCAGACCACGAGGTGTCGCTCGGCCCGGACCGCCGGCACCTCGGGTCGCCGCTTGCCCCGTGCGAGCAACCCGCGTGCCCGGCGCCCCGCCGTTGACCGGACGTTGGCCCGGTAGTAGCCGAGCATGGCGGAGAACCGGGCGGGATCGTCGTACGCCGCCACGTACTCCTCCAGGACTTGCGGTTCCAGGGTGCGACCTGACCGCCAGACGGCTCGGATCATGTCCCGCACCAGCTGAGCCCCCCGGCGGGCATGCAGCTTCTCGGGCAGGGCGGGCAGCGCGAAGAAAAGGGCATGGGCGGCCCGCACCACGTTGATGGAGCGGTACGGCCCGTTCACCACGACCAGCCGGCGCACCAGGTCCGGATGCTGGCGGGCCAGCGCGAGCCCGATGACCACGCCCCAGTCGTGGCCGACGACGTCGACCCGCGGTCCGCCGGGGATGCCGGGCAGTTCGGTGCGCAGCAGGTGCGCGATGCCGTCGGCCAGGGCGGTCACTTCGTAGCGGCCGTCCGTGCCGCTGCGCCCCAGGCCCTTGAGGTCGGGAGCGATCACCGGCCGCCGCTGCGCCAGCTCGGGCGCGAGGTACCGCCACATCAGCGCCGTCTGCGGCACCCCGTGCAGCAGCAGGACCGGCGGCACCGGCGAGGCGTCCGGCCCTGGGCCACCGGCGGCTGCGCTGGCGTCGGCAGAGCCGGAGTGGGCCGGCGCGTCCCAGCGTGCGACGGCGTACCGCACCCCGGCCGCGTCGGTCGTCCGCAAGGTTGCACCGGGCAGGGACGGTGCGGAAACGGGGTTCATGCGTAGAAGACCCTTTCGACGACGGCCCGGGCTCGCCGGGTCACCCGGCGGTAGTCCTCCACCAGGTCGCCCGCGTGTCCCGCAGGGTAGCCAACAGCACGCGCTACACCGGCCAGCTCGCGGGGGTCCGCGGGCAGAGTGTCCGCCGGCCGGCCGCGCACCAGCATGATCGCGTTGCGCACCCGGGTGGCGAGCCGCCACGCCTCCGCCAGCGTGGCCGCATCGGCGCGCTCGATCAGCCCGGCCGCAGCGGCCGCCTCCAGTACCGGCACCGTCGTCGGAGCGCGGAGCGACTCCACACGCCCGGCATGCTGCAGCTGCAGCAGCTGGGCGGTCCACTCCACGTCGGCCAGGCCGCCGCGGCCGAGCTTGGTGTGCAAGGTGGGATCGGCGCCCCGCGGCAGCCGCTCGGCCTCCACCCGCGCCTTGATCCGGCGCACCTCGCGGACGCCAGCGTCGTCCAGCCCGTCTCCCGGCCAGCGGACCGGGTTGATCAGCTCGACGAAGCGCCGGCCGAGGTCGGCGTCCCCAGCCACAGGCACGGCACGCAGCAGCGCCTGCGCCTCCCAGGTCAGCGACCACCTTTCGTAGTAGGCGGCGTATCCGGCCAGGCTGCGGGTGAGCGGTCCTCGCCGTCCCTCCGGCCGCAGATCCGCGTCCACTCCGAGCGCCGGATCGGGGGCGGGCAGGGACAGCAGCCGCCGCAGTTCCTGTACCACGTCGGTGGCCACCTTCGCGGCCTGCCCGTCCGGCACGCCGGGCTTCGGCTCGTGCACGAACAGCACGTCGGCGTCGCTGCCGTAGCCCTGCTCGGCTCCGCCGAGCCGGCCCATCGCCACGATCACGATGGCGACCGGCAGCTCCGCGCGCAGCTCGGTCTCCACCTTGCGGGTCGCGGTCGCCAGCGCCGCGACGAGCGTGGCGCGGGTGACGTCGCTCAGTGCCGGGCCGACCCGCTCCACGTCGAGCATTCCGAGCACATCGGCGCTCGCGATCCGCAGCAGCTCCCGCCGGCGCACGCCGCGGACGCCGGCGACCGCGTTCTCCCAGTCGTCCGAGCGGCCCGACGTTGCGAGCGCCTCGGCGGTCAGCGCAGCGAGCGGACGCGGAGCCAGCTTGTCCCCGCCGAGCAGCGAGACGCCCTCGGGCGCACGCACCAGCAGGTCGGCCACGTACCGGCTGCTCGCCAGCACGTGGGCCAGCCGCTCGGCCACCTCCCCCTCGTCCCGCAGCAGCCGCAGGTACCAGGGCGTGGCGCCGAGCGCGTCACTGACCTGCCGGAAGGACAGCAGGCCGGCGTCCGGATCCGCCGCGTCCGCGAACCAGCCGAGCATCACCGGCAGCAGCGTGCGCTGGATCGCGGCGGTCCGGCTCAGCCCGCTGGTGAGGGACTGCAGATGCTTGAGGGCAGCCGCCGGATCGGCGAAGCCGAGCGCGGTCAGCCGTTCGCGGGCCGCCTCCGGACTGAGCCGGGCCTCCTCGGTGGGCAGCCGCGCCACGGCCTGTAGCAACGGACGGTAGAACAGCTTCTCGTGCAGCCGGCGCACCTCCACCGCCGAGCCGCGCCGGTCGGCGTCGAACCGATCCACCGCGTCGGTGGTGTAGCCCAGCGACCGGGCCAGCCGCCGCAGATCCGCCTGGCCCGTGGGCAACGTGTGCGTGCGCCGCAGCCGGTAGAGCTGCAGCCGGTGCTCGGTGGTGCGCAGGAACCGGTACGCCCGGCGCAGGCTGGCCGCGTCCTCGCGCCCGACGTAGCCACCGGCGGCGAGGGCGTCCAGCGCCGTGAGCGTGGTGCCGCTGCGCAGCGTGTCGTCGACCCGGCCGTGCACCAGCTGCAGCAGCTGGACGGCGAACTCCACGTCCCGCAAGCCACCCGGGCCGAGCTTGAGCTCGAGCTCTGCCTCCGCGCGGGGCAGTGTCGCCTCGACGCGCCGGCGCATCGCCTGCACGTCCGGAACGAAGTCGGCCCGCTCCGCCGAGCACCAGATCAGCGGCGACAGGCGTTCGACGTACCGGGCGCCCAGTTCCAGATCGCCCGCCACCGGACGGGCCTTCAGCAGCGCCTGGAACTCCCACGTCTTGGCCCACCGCCGGTAGTACGCCTCGTGGCTGGCGAGCGTGCGCACCAGCGGACCGGCCTTGCCCTCGGGGCGCAGCGCCGCGTCCACCGGCCAGATGCTGCCCTCCGCGGTCGAGGCGGAGCAGACGTTCATCAGGCTCGTGGCCAGCTTGGTGGCCGTGCGCAAGGCGGCCGCCTCGTCGCCGCCGGCTTCCGCCTCGGCCACGAAGACGACGTCGACGTCGCTGACGTAGTTCAGTTCCCGCCCGCCGCACTTTCCCATGCCGATGATCGCCAGCCGGCAGGGTTCGGCGTCGGCGGGCAGACCGGCCCGGGCGATGCCCAGCGCGGTCTCCAGCGTCGCGCCGGCGAGGTCGGCGAGCTCCCCCGCCACATCCTCCATCGCGACCTCACCGGCGAGGTCGCGGGCCGCCAGGCGCAACAAGGCGGAGCGGTAGCCCACCCGCAGGGCGTCCAGCGGCTTGTCGGCGGAGAGTGCGGCGGCGAGCTCCTGTTTCATGCCGAGCACGGTGGGGCGGCTGGCGGCGAGTTCTTTGCCCTCCAGCGCGTGCCAGTCGGCGGGCCGGCGTACCAGCGCGTCGCCGAGGGCGACGCTGCTGCCCAGCACGCCGATCAGCCGCGACCGCAGCCGCTCGGAGCTGCGCAGGGCGTCCAGTAGCTGACGCGGATCGGAGGCGGCGCGCGCGAGCCGGTCCAGCGCGGCCACCGCGAGGTCGGGATCAGCGGCCCCTGCCAGCGCGGCCACCACGGGGTCCACCGGCGCGGCGCCGGCCCACCCGGGCGCCGTGTCGGCGCGCAGCAGCCCGAGGACCTCCCCCGCCAGCAGCTGCTCGGCACCGACCGCGTCCGAGAAGCCCAGCCGCGCCAGCAGGCCCCGCCAGCTGCCGCCGCGCGGGGCACCGCCGGGGCCTGGGGAGGTCATCCTCCCGGCCGGTTTCCGGACGGGGGAGGCGCCGGCGTCGGCGCTCATAGCTGCAGCAGGTAGCGCTCGAGCTCGAAGGGCGTGACCCGCCGCTGGAACTCCGCCCACTCCGCGCGCTTGTTGCGCAGGAAGAAATCGAAGACGTGCTCGCCGAGGGTCTCCGCGACCAGCTCGCTGCGCTCCATCACGGCGATCGCGTCCGCCAGGGTCTCGGGCAGCGGGGCGATTCCCAGGGCGCGGCGCTCGCCGTCCGTCAGCGCCCAGACGTCGTCCTCGGCCTCCGGCGGCAGTTGGTAGCCCTCCTCCACTCCGCGCAGCCCAGCGGCTAGCAGGACGGCGAAGGCCAGGTACGGGTTGCAGGCGGCGTCCGGGGAGCGGATCTCGATCCGCGTCGAGTTGCCCTTCAGCGGCTTGTACATCGGCACCCGCACCAGCGCCGAGCGGTTGTTGCGCCCCCAGCAGACGTAGGACGGCGCCTCACCGCCGCCGGACAGCCGCCGGTAGCTGTTCACCCACTGGTTGGTCACGGCCGTGATCTCGGCGGCGTGGGTCAGCACGCCGGCGATGAAGGAGCGGCCGACCTTGGACAGGTGGTACGGGTCGCCGGCGTCGTAGAAGGCGTTGCGGTCGCCTTCGAACAGCGACAGGTGGGTGTGCATCGCCGACCCCGGCTGGTTGTCGTACGGCTTGGGCATGAAGGAGGCGTAGATCTTCTGGGCCATCGCGACCTCCTTCACCACGAGGCGGAAGGTCATGATGTTGTCCGCGGTGGTGAGGGCGTCCGCGTACCGCAGATCGATCTCCTGCTGACCGGGCGCCACCTCGTGGTGGCTGAACTCCACCGAGATGCCCATCCGCTCGAGGACGTTGATGGCGTCGCGGCGGAAGTCCGCACCGTGCTCGTGCGGTGTCTGGTCAAAGTAGCCGCCGGCATCCACGGGCGCCGGCAGGTCGCCGGGCTGCGCCGGGCGGTTCGCCAGCAGGAAGAACTCGACCTCGGGGTGGGTGTAGAAGGTGAACCCGAGGTCGGCCGCCTTGCCCAGCGCGCGGCGCAGCACGTGCCGTGGGTCGGCGTAGCTGGGGCTGCCGTCCGGCATGAGGATGTCGCAGAACATCCGGGCCGTGCCCTGCGACTCATCCCGCCAGGGCAGCACCTGGAACGTTGCCGGGTCCGGCCTGGCCAGCATGTCGGCCTCCTGGACCCGGGCGAACCCCTGGATGGCCGAGCCGTCGAAGCCGATGCCCTCGGCGAAGGCACCCTCCAGTTCGGCCGGCGCCACCGCTACCGACTTGAGCGTGCCGAGGACGTCGGTGAACCACAGGCGCACGAAGCGGATGTCCCGCTCCTCCAGCGCCCGGAGCACGAACTCCTGCTGCTTATCCAACACGCCTCTTTCCGCAGGTCAGCGGGCTACTGTGCCACTTGGTCCGTCCTGGGTCCGTCACAGCGGCCCACGCGGATTCCACCACGCTACGGGTCCGCTGGTCGCTGGTCGGCCACAGGTGCGTGTAGGTCTGCGGCGTCTCGTCGGGTGACGCATGGCCTAGCCGTTCCTGCACCACCTTCACCGACTCTCCCCCATCGATCAACACGCTGGCGAAGTGGTGGCGAAGGTGGTGGAAGTGAAGCCCGGGTCCATGCCGGCGCCGCTCAACGTCCTCACCCATCGACTGTGCAGAGTCGTTCTCAGCAGTGGCCCACCCTTGTCCGCTTGGAAGATCAGACGTCTGACCCAGGAGGCGAACTGGCGATGTGCTCGGCGAGGCCCTCGAGAACGAACGTGGGTGCTGGGACTACCCGGATGCTCTCGGCCGTCTTGGGGGGCGCCATGGAGGGCGGAGTGCCGGAGACGTACACGAGCCGACGATCAACGCGAATGTCTCGGCGCATGCCGTACGAACTCTGACGCCCGGTCCTTTTGCCGGAATGTCCGGCCTACCGCTGACCGAGCGGCGGTGGCTTTCTCGAGACTGCCGGCTCGTAGGCCGCTGTTACAGGCGGTCGTAGGCGGCAGGGAAGTCGCGAGGGCTCTGCGCACCTACGACTTCATGCGCCATGATCGTTTGCGCATCCGCGCAATGACGCAGCAGGGCGGGCTGCGCTCCGGTCAGCGTCAATCCTCGGTGGACGTCTTGGCGCCGATCCACCGGGAGGGCTCGGGGAATCGACGGTTATGCCGGACGTGCAGCCAGATGCTGATGGGCCCCGCGACGCGATTGCGACCATCACGGGCAGCAGATTCCGACCCAGCGGCGCATCACTGATGGCAGACGAAAGCACGGCGCCGACATAGGTCCCCTGCGCGAGGGACGAGAGCACCAATCGAGGCGAGCGGCGCGGGACGACGTCGTCCCACGGTGCCGGGATACGGGCGTCCTGGTAGAGGCGCGACAACTCCCAGCGGACGGCCAGCATCGAGGCCACGAAGAGTAACGCGAGCGACCATCCCCGCAGCATGGTCGGCATCATGTCAGCTCGACGACACGTCGGACCGCCTCCGCCTAGGGGTATGGCCCCGTCGACCATCACGGCTCCGGGCCGGAGAGCCGGTCATGCCATGGGAACCGAAGCTGCAAAACGAAACGGTTCACCGTCTTGGAAGTGTTGTTCGCTCTGCAGGGGCTCGTCATGCCGTTGTACGTCTTCGGGGCTCTCATCTAGTTCGGCACCCGTTCGGTGGCCCGGCCCTGCAGGGGTCGGGCTACCGGCATTTCCCGGCTGACCATTGGCCGGCGGCCGGAAGTAGGACCGCTGCGTTCCGCCGGCGCGTGGCGCCTGACGCGTTCGCAGGTCCGGACTAACCTGGACGGCATGCTTCCGCCGCTGCGGCCCGCACCTTCCCGGCGCCAGCCCGCAGCGCTGTACGGACTGCCCCTCCCCAGCGTCACCCACGGCCTCGCGTCGGTCATCGCCGTCGGCGGAACCGGACGTGTCGCGCGCATGGCGCGCCTGTGCCCGAACTTGCCAGGGCCGTTCGACCTCGACGTCCTCTCTCTGGACGCCGCCGGCTCCCTGGACCACGTCGACGAAGCAGGACAGCGATGAGCCGGAGAAGCTCGTGACGACTCCCTCCACGCACAGCCACGCCCCGGCGGCGGACGGCGAGGTCTCGGCGCCGTCCGGCACGCTGCCCCCGCCCGACGTCGTCAGCCAGTACGAGCGCGTGCTGCCCGGTGCGGCCGATCGGATCATGCGCATGATGGAGAGCCAGGCCGAGCACCGGATGGAGATGGAGCGCAGCCTGGTCGACGGTGCGGTCCGCACCGAGCGGCTGGGGCAGATCTTCGGCCTGTCGGTGGTCCTGCTGGCGTTCCTCGTCTCCGCCTGGCTCATCGTCAACGAGCACAGCGTGTCCGGCACCGTGCTCGGCGTGACCGACCTGATCGGACTCGTCGTGGTCTTCGCCCAACGCGACAGCTCCGGACATCACGACACCGGGCCCTGACTCCGCGCCTAGTCAGGTCCTGGCCGCCAAGCCCCGCTAACTGACGTGACCGCGGTGCAGCCCGTGCGGAAGACTGGCGCCGTGAGCGACACGACGACACTTCCCCTGCCGACCGGTTTCCTCGCCTACACCGGACATGCCGGCCTGCGCGAGGGCGGGCATGACGTCGCCATCGTGCTGGCGACCGGCCCGTGCAGCAGCGCCGCGGTGTTCACGCAGAGCCGCTTCGCCGGTCCGAGCGTGTTGCTCAGCCGGCGGCACGCAGCGGCGGGCTCCGCACGCGGCATCGTGACCATCGCCAAGAACGCGAACGTGGCCACCGGCGAGCAGGGGCTGCGCGATGCCACCGAGGTGCTGGAGCTGGTTTCCGGCGCCACCGAAGTACCGGCCGAACAGCTGCTGATCGCCAGCACCGGCGTCATCGGGCGCTACTACCCCATGCCGCTGCTCCGGAAGCACCTGGGCGCGGTGACCCTGAGCGAGTTCCGAGCCGACGCCGTGGACGTCGCCCGGGCCATCATGACGACCGACACCCGGCCGAAGACGGCCGAGCGCACGGTCGGGCCGGCTCGCGTGGTGGGCGTGGCCAAGGGCGTCGGCATGATCGAACCGGACATGGCCACGATGCTGGCCTACGTGTTCACCGACGCCGCCATTGATTCCGTCATCCTGGACCGGCTCTGGCGCACCGCCGTCGACGCCACCTTCAACAGCCTCAGCATCGACACCGACACAAGCACCTCCGACACGGCCGTGGTGCTCGCGAGCGGGGCTGCTGGCGAGGTGGCCCAGGACGAGCTGCTCGAGGCACTGCGGCAGATCTGCCTCGATCTGACGTTGCAGCTGGCGCGCGACGGCGAGGGCGCCACCAAGCTCATCACCGTGGCGGTCACCCGGGCCCGGGACGCCGACCAGGCCAAGCGGGTCGCCAAGGCGATCGTCAACTCGCCGCTGGTGAAGACGGCCGTTCACGGTGCGGACCCGAACTGGGGGCGGGTCGCGATGGCAATCGGCAAGTGCAGCGACGACACCGACATCGAGCCGGAGAACACCGTGATCCGCTTCGGGGACCTGGAGCTTTACCCCCGCGACCCCGGGGAGGCCGGTCTGGCGCGGCTGCGGGATCTGATGGCGCGCGACGAGGTCCAGATCTCAGTGGAGCTCGGCACCGGGCCCGCCGAGGCGACGGTCTACGGCTGCGACCTGTCCGACGGCTACGTCAGGATCAATGCCGACTACACCACCTAACGTCTTCGCCGATCCGGATCCAGCCCGCTCACAGCGCGCCATGCAGGCCATGCTCGGCATGCGCAAGCTCGACATCGCCGCTCTTCGCCGTGCCGCTGGCGGCTCCCCGTCCCTCGAAGTGCGGTGGAGGCCGCTCCGGCAGATGCCACTGCCGCGGGTTGACCACTCAACTCGACGGCCCAAACTGCCGATCTGCAGCGGAGTCGACGAGGGAGGCGCCATGGAAGGGCTAATGGCGGTGACTGCGCGCCTGGCGGAGATCCGCGGCTCACTGGCGACCCTGTCGCCACCGGCCACGGGCGCGTCCGCGACGGCGTTCGGGGCGGCGCTACAACGGGCCAGCGGTGGGACCGCCGCCGTCGGTGCGGGGAACCCTCCGGCTGCGGCCGGACATGCGCACTCGCACGCGACGTCGAAATCCGGTCCCCTGCAGCCCCCGCCCGAGCTGGCGCGGTACGGCAACGGCAAGATTCCGGCGACCGCTCTGCAGGAGATCGGCCGCGGTAACCATCGCCTCTACGGGCCGGCTGCCGCGAACTTCCAGCGGATGAACGCCGCCGCGGCCGCCGCCGGCGTCACGATCGGGGTTACCGACTCCTATCGCTCGTACGACGCCCAGGTGGACCTGGCCCGGCGCAAGGGGCTGTACTCCCAGGGCGGCCTGGCTGCGACACCCGGCACCTCCAACCACGGCTGGGGCCTGTCGTTGGACCTCGATCTCAACAGCAAGGCGCAGGCGTGGATGCGGGGCAACGCCGGCCGGTTCGGCTTCGTGGAGGACGTTCCCCGCGAACCGTGGCACTGGACGTACCGGCCGTAGCGCACCCGCGGGGCGCAAGCACCTGCTACAGCGAACCGACCTGACTCACCGGCAACCCGGACCGGGCACACACCCAGAACGGGTCGGTGCCCAGATCCGGCTCGATGAACAGCGGATGATCCTGGTGCTCGGGGCAGGACGGCCAGTGCCGGTCGAACGCCTCGTGCATCGCCTCCTGTACGTCCTGCGCCAGCAGGCAGGTCACCAGCTCAGCGCCGTCGGGCCATTGCTCGAGCCACCAGCCGCGGTGGGCGGCCGCCGTGTCGAGCACATCCCCGATCTCGGGACGCCAGACGCCGGTGCTCACCAGGTCCCGCTGCACGCACTGGTGCGCCACGGACAGAGCAGCGGCTGCGCCGGTCATCGAACTCCGCCCGTCATGGATTTCCGCCGAGCGCCGAGCGGGCAGTCTCAGCGACCACGTGGTCCACGACATCACGGAGTTCGCCGCGCCGCGCGAAGGCAGCCCGTTGCCGCGCAGCCGCCGAGCCGTCGTCGAGTACCCGGGTCAGGAGCTCGGTCACCTGCTCGATGTCCCCCGCCGCCTCCAGGGCCGGACGCACATGCTCCAGCAGCCGGCCCACGACGGACCGGGCGCCGGCCACCTCCGCCGTGACCGGATCGACCAGTCGACCTTCCACACCGTTGCGGGCGGCGAGCTCGTACGACTGGGTCTGCACCGCTCCGGCGTACTGAGGCGGCTGGGCCCCGGCCTGCACCGCCTCCACCGCCGTGACGACCAGTGCCCTGGCGAGCCCGGCCTGCAGCACCGCCTCGTCCACCGTTGCCGGAACGTCGCAGACGCGCAGTTCCATCGTCGGATACCGCTCCGAGAGCCGGACGTTCCAATAGACGGCCGCCTCGTCGAGCGCCTGTCCGGAATCGATCGCCTTCTGCAGAGCGGCCCGGTACGTGGCGTAGGAGTCCACCGCGGGTGGGGGTCCCGCGGTCGGCCAGCGCGACCAGATGGCGGTCCGGTAGCTCGCCCAGCCGGTGTCGCGGCCGTCGTAGAACGGCGAGTTGGCGGACAGGGCGAGCAACACCGGCAGCCACGGACGCACGAATGACAGCGCCTGCGCACCGGCGTCCGGGTGGGGCACGGCCACGTGCACATGGTTGCCGCACACACCCTGGTGGTCGATCAGGTCGGGGTAGCGGCGCTTGAGCTCCTGATAGCGCGGTGTCGCCGAGACCGCCGACGCGTCCAGCGCTCCGAGCACCGGCGTGGCGGTCGCCGCCAGCACGCAGCCCGCCTGCTCCGCCGCCGCAGCGAGCTCCGCTCGCAGCCGCGACACCTCGATCCCGACCTCGCCCAGTTGACCGAGCACCGGAGTGGCAGTCTCCACCTGCATCCGCATCAGCTCGGGCTGAGCGCTGTCGCCGAGTCGCGGGCGGGCCGCGGCGAGCACCGCCGGCGCGTCGGCCCGCACGCTGCCGGACCGGGGGTCCAGTAGCAGGAACTCCTCCTCGACACCTACCGTCACCGTGGGCACGGGCGAGGCCGTACCCCTGCTGGACGGCGGTCACCCCCGCCGCTGGCGCCCCGTCCATGCCCGGGGTGCGGGGCGGCAGCCGTACCCGGCTGCCGCTCGTGGGGTAGGCATGGGCCATGACACGCGCCGCTCTCCACCGGATCCGCCGCGCGCCAGCAATGGATCACTTCGGGCGGGCGCTGGCGCGGTACCTCGCCGACAGCAGTGACCGGCACGCCGCCAGCATCACCTACTACG
>JALYNC010000081.1 GCA_030773415.1 Actinomycetota bacterium | reverse complement strand
CGCGGGGCCCGACGCCGTCCGCGCCGCGGCCACGGCCGTACTGGCCGCCGAGCCGGCGCTCGCCGTCGAGTACCTGGCCCTGGTGGACCGGGCGGGCCTGGATGAGGTGGGAAGCATTTACAGCGGTCCGGCATTGCTAGCCGTGGCCGCCCGGCTGGGCGCCACCCGGCTGATCGACAACGCCACCGTCACCTTCCCCGGGAGCTGAGCGCCCGATGTTCCGCACCATGCTGAAGTCCAAGATCCACCGTGCCACGGTGACTCAGGCGGACCTGCACTACGTCGGCTCGATCACCGTGGACGAGGACCTGATGGACGCGGCCGACCTGCTGGCCGGCGAGCAGGTGGCCGTGGTGGACGTCAACAACGGCGCGCGGCTGGAGACCTACGTCATCGCCGGCCCGCGCGGTTCCGGGATCATCGGGATCAACGGGGCGGCAGCCCGCCTGGTGCAGCCCGGTGACCTGGTGATTTTGATCAGCTACGCCACCGTGTCGGACGCGGAGGCCCGCTCGCTCGTGCCGTCGGTGGTGTTCGTCGACGCCGCCAACCGCATCGTCGGCACCGGCGGAGATCCGGCGGCCGTGCTGCCCGCGGCGCTGCCGGCCGACCCCGCCCTTATGCGCGGAGACCAGGTCCATACGCTGGCCCGATGATTCCGCTGCCCGGACGCCTCGCGGCCCCGCCGCCAGGCTGGTCGATCGAGGCCGACGTGGTGGTCGTCGGTAGCGGTATCGCCGGGCTCACGGCCGCGCTGCACGCCCGGGAGGCGGTCGCCGCCGCGGATGGCTACGGGCGCCGCAGGCGTCCGCGGGTGCTGTTGGTCACCAAGGTGCTGATCGACGCCGGCTCCACGCGCTGGGCGCAGGGCGGCATCGCCGCGGCGCTCGGGCCGGGGGACACCCCGGAAGCGCACCTGCAGGACACCCTCGTGGCAGGCGTCGGCCTGTGCGACGTCGAGGCCGTGCGGATTCTGGTCACCGAGGGCCCGGCGCGCATGCGGGACCTGATCGCCCGGGGCGCGACGTTCGACACCGGTCCGGAGGGGCAGCTGTCGCTCACGCGGGAGGGCGGTCACCTGATCAACCGGGTGGCGCACGCCGGCGGGGACGCCACCGGCGCCGAGGTGAGCCGGGCACTGGTCACGGCCGTCACCGAGGCGGACGACATTGAGATCATCGAGCACGCGCTGGTGCTGGACCTGCTGCGGGACCGGGACGGAGCCGCCGCCGGCATCACGCTGCACGTGCTCGGCGAAGGAACCCGTGACGGCGTCGGCGCAGTGCTGGCCCGGGCGGTCGTCCTCGCGACGGGCGGCATGGGGCAGGTCTTCGCCTCGACCACCAACCCCTCGGTGTCCACCGGCGACGGGGTGGCGCTCGCGCTGCGGGCCGGCGCGGTGGTCAGCGACCTGGAGTTCGTGCAGTTCCATCCGACCGCGCTGTACCTGGGCCCGGGTAGCGCGGGGCAGCAGCCGCTGGTGTCGGAGGCGATGCGCGGCGAGGGCGCCTTCCTGGTGGACCCATTCGGGCAGCGGGTGATCACGACGGACATGCATCCGCTGGCCGATCTGGCCCCGCGCGACGTCGTCGCCAAGGCGATGAGCCGGCGGATGGCGGCCCTCGACGTCGATCACCTCTACCTGGACGCGCGGCACCTGGGCGAGGCGACCCTGTTGCACCGGTTTCCGACGATCGTCGCGCGCTGCCGGGACGCCGGCGTCGATCCGGTGACCCAGCCGATTCCGGTCGCCTCGGCGGCGCACTACGCCAGCGGCGGCGTCTCGACCGACCCAAACGGGCGCACCACCGTGCCGGGGCTGTACGCGTGCGGCGAGGTGGCGTGCACCGGCGTGCACGGGGCCAACCGGCTGGCGTCGAACAGCCTGCTGGAGGGGCTGGTCTTCGCCGAACGGATCGGGCGGGATCTCGCCCGCGGGCTGCCGCCGCAGCGGACGCCCGTCGAGAGCGACCGGGTCCCGGGCCTGCTCGACCCCGACGCCCGCAGCGAGCTGACCAGCACGATGACGCGCGGAGCGGGCGTCCTGCGCAGTGCCGCCAGCCTGGCGCAGGCGCAGGAGACGTTGACCGCGCTATCCGTACGGGGTTCGGCCCAGCCGGGGCCGGAGGCCTGGGAGGCGGCGAATCTGCTGACCGTGGCCGCCGCCCTGGTCACCGCCGCGGGGATGCGGCACGAGACGCGCGGCAGCCACTGGCGCGAGGACTTCCCCGACGCGGACGGCGCATGGCTGGGGCACCTGGTCACCGAACTCGGGAGCGACAGCCGCTGTGCCACGCGGTTCTCGACCTCCCGGTTGCCACAGTGACCGCCGCTTCGACGCTGACGCTGGGCGCAGAGCTCGCAGAGCGACTCACCGCATGCGCGCTCGATCCGGCCGCCGTCGAGCGGCTGGTGCGCGCGACCGTCGCCGAGGACCTGGCGGGCGGCGAGGACGTCACCAGCGTCGCCACCGTGCCGGCCGCCCAGCGGGGCGTCGCGGACCTGGCCGCGCGCGCTCGCGGAACCGTCGCGGGGCTCGATGTCGCGGCGGCCGTCTTCCAGATCGTCTCGAGCGGATCGGCGACGATCCGGTACGGCGCCGCCGACGGCGACCGGGTCGAGGCGGGGGCCGTGCTGCTGACGGTGGAGGGCCGCACCCGTGACCTGCTGACCGCCGAGCGCAGCGCGCTGAACCTGCTGTGCCAGCTGTCCGGGGTGGCCACCGTCACCGCCGCCTGGGTCGACGCCGTGGCCGGCACCGGCGCCGCGATCCGCGACACCCGCAAGACCGTGCCGGGCCTGCGCTCGCTGCAGAAGTACGCCGTCCGCTGCGGGGGCGGGGTCAACCACCGGATGTCGCTGTCGGACGCCGCGCTCGTCAAGGACAACCACGTGCTGGCCGCCGGTGGGGTCGCCGAGGCCTTCGCGGCCGTCCGGGCGCGGTATTCCACGCTGCCCGTCGAGGTCGAGTGCGACACCGTGGAGCAGGTGGCGGCGGTGGTGGCGGCCGGTGCGGATCTGGTCCTGCTCGACAACATGACGGTGGAGCAGGTGCGCGAGGCGGTCGAGCTCACCGCGGGCCGGGCGCAGCTGGAGGCCAGTGGCGGCCTGACGATCGACCGCGCCCGCCGTTACGCCCAGACCGGCGTGACGTATCTGGCCGTGGGGGCGCTGACGTCATCCGCGCCGGTCCTGGACATCGGTGTGGATCTCCGTCCGCTGGAAGGCGGTTGAGCGGTGCTGCTGGCAATCGACGTGGGCAACACACACACGGTCATCGGCGTGTTCGACGGCCCTGGCGCGGACGGGCAGCTGGTCGACCACTGGCGGATCGCCAGCGAGGCGCACCGCACGGCTGACGAGCACGGCGTCCTGATCCGTGGGCTGCTCGACCACCTGCCCGGCGGCGCCGACTCGGTGACCGGTGCGGTGGTGTGCTCGACCGTGCCGGCGGTGCTGCACCAGATGCGCTCGATGTTCGCCCGCTACTTCGCCGGCGTGCCGGCGGTGGTCGTGGAGCCGGGGGTCCGCACCGGAATCGCGGTGCACACCGACAATCCCAAGGAGGTCGGGACCGACCGGGTGGTGAACGCGCTCGCGGCGGTCGCCCTGTACGGCGGGCCGGCGATCGTCGTGGACTTCGGCACGGCGACCACGTTCGACGCGGTCAGCGCCCGCGGCGAGTACCTGGGCGGGGCGATCGCTCCCGGAATCGAGATCTCCGTGGACGCGCTCGGTGCGCGCGGGGCGCAGTTGCTCAAGGTAGAGCTCGCCCGCCCCAGGTCGGTGATCGGCAAGAACACGGTGGAGTGCCTGCAGGCAGGCATCCTGTTCGGCTTCGCCGGGCAGGTGAACGGTGTGGTCGACCTGATGGCGCGGGAGCTCGGCGAGCCGGAGCGGAAGGTGACGGTCGTGGCTACCGGTGGGCTGGCGCCGCTGTTGTTGTCCGAGCTGGGACGGGTCGACGTCCACGAGCCGTGGCTGACGCTGATCGGCCTGCGGCTTGTGTTCGACAAGAACGTGAACGGCGGAAACGGCGGAAACGGCGGAAACGGCGGAACTGGCACAGTCCGGGCCGGTGGGCAGTGAGATCGGCACCCGAGCCGGTGCCCGCGCCGGAGAACAAGGGCGCTGAGGGCGCCGATCTGCCGGAGCAGATGCAGGTGCGCCGGGACAAGCTCGACCGCCTGATCGCCGCCGGGGTGGAGCCGTACGCCCTCGGCTTCGACCGGACCTGCACCATCGGCGAGCTACGCGCCCGGTATCCGGAGCTCGCGGCGGACGCCCGTACCGGCGACCGCGTGGCGATCGCCGGCCGGGTGGTGCTCAACCGGCTCGGTGGCAAGCTGTGCTTCGCGACCGTGCGGGACGGCTCCGCCGATATCCAGGTGATGCTCTCGCTGGACACCGTCGGCGTCGATCAGCTCGCGGCGTGGAAGTCCGACATCGACCTGGGTGACCACGTCGGCGTAGAGGGCGAGGTGATCAGTTCCCGCCGGGGGGAACTGTCCGTGCTCGCCGACCGCTGGGTGCTGACATCCAAGGCACTGCGGCCGCTGCCGGAGAAGCACAAGGGTCTGGCCGATCCCGAGGCCCGCGTCCGGCTCCGGTACGTCGACCTCATCGTCAATCCCGAGGCACGACGCATGGCGGAGGTGCGCAGCGCGGTGCTCCGCTCGCTGCGCACTTCGCTGCACGAGTGGGGTTACCTCGAGGTCGAGACGCCGATTCTGCAGACGCTGCACGGCGGAGCCGCGGCCCGCCCCTTCGCGGCGCACCAGAACGCTTTCGATCTGGACGTCTATCTGCGCATCGCCATGGAGCTGCATCTCAAGCGGCTCATCGTCGGAGGCATCGAGCGGGTCTTCGAGATCGGCAAGAACTTCCGCAACGAAGGCGTGGACTCGACCCACAGCAACGAGTTCACGATGCTCGAGGCCTACGCGGCCTACGGCGATTACGACTCGATGGCGACGATGACGCGGGAACTCGTACTGCAGGCGGCCCGGGCGGCCGGCAGCACCACCGTGCGCTGTGGGGACGCCTCGGTCGATCTGGAGCAGCCCTGGCGGGCCATGACGCTGCACGACGCGGTCGCGGATGCCGTCGGCGAGTCGGTGACCCCCGATACTCCGATCGCTGACCTACGCTCTCTCGCGGCGGCTTCCGGGGTGACGCTGAAGGAGCATTGGGACGCAGGCGAGATCGTCCTCGAGTTGTTCGAGAAGCTCGTCGAGCACACGTTGATTGCCCCCACCTTTGTCCGGGACTTCCCGGCCTCCGTGCGTCCATTGGCGCGCCCGCACCGGCGCGACCCGCGGCTGGCCGAGGCGTGGGATCTCATCATCGGCGGGGTGGAACTCGGGGCCGCTTACAGCGAACTGGTCGATCCGGTCGAGCAACGGCAGCGGTTGCACCAGCAGTCGTTGCTGGCGGCCGGCGGCGACCCCGAGGCCATGCAACTCGACGAGGACTTTCTCCGCGCCCTGGAGCACGGGATGCCGCCAACGGGCGGTATGGGGCTCGGCGTGGACCGCCTGGTGATGCTGGTCACAGCAACGACCATCCGGGAGACCATCCTGTTCCCGCTCGTTAGGCCGGAGTAAGCGCCCGATCCGGCGCGCCAACCGGTCAGGCCGCGGCAAATCCGCCAAATTGCCGCCCTGCCGCATTTGCGTCCGCCCCGAACGGCTGCAATGCTGTCCGTGCCGGTTCGCCACGTGTGCCGGGCCCCCTGACGAGTTTTGAAAGGCAGCAATTATGGCGCAGCGCGTGTCAGTGCAACTGGTCGACGACATCGACGGGTCGGACGCCGATGACACCGTGACTTTCGGTCTGGACGGCACCACCTACGAGATCGACCTAAGCAAGCAGCACGCCGCCGAGCTCCGTGACGCCCTCGCACCTTTCGTCGGGGCGGCCCGCAAGGCAGGCAACGGCGGAGGCCGTGGCCCCGGCAACCGCCGCGGACGCAGCGCCGGAAGCAGCAGCCGCCAGCGTTCGGCGGAGATTCGCACCTGGGCGCGTGAGCGTGGGCTCCAGGTGAACGAGCGGGGCCGCATTCCAGCCAACATCGTGGAGCAGTTCGAGTCCGCGAGCAGCTAGTCGTCCTGCCGCAACAGGCCCGTCCTCCCGTTCCGGGATGGCGGGCCTGCGCGGTTTCCGGTGGCAACACCGGCTCCGGGCTGTTCGCTGGCAGCGAAGCGGGTGCCCGGCGGGCTTGCGGGGAACATGAGGGCACGCGCCAGGGGTTGTGCTGTAAGCAGCTGTGCACCGGAACGCATCCGGGGCGGGTCCTGGAGCGAAGGTCTTCGGAGCCGGGACGCGGGCGAGGGTCAGCATCCTGTTCCGATTCGCCTACAGATGGTGAGCAGACCGCGGTAGCGGGCTAGCATGCGGTGGGTACGGGGGAAGCACCCGCCCACCGCTCTTTCTAGGAGCGAACATGTTCGAGAGGTTCACCGACCGCGCAAGGCGCGTCGTGGTTCTGGCCCAAGAAGAGGCCAGGATGCTCAACCACAACTACATCGGCACCGAGCACATCCTGCTCGGCCTCATCCACGAGGGTGAGGGTGTCGCGGCCAAGGCACTGGAGTCTCTCGGCATCTCCCTCGAAGGCGTACGGTCGCAGGTCGAGGAGATCATCGGGCAGGGCCAGCAGGCGCCGTCCGGGCACATTCCGTTCACGCCACGGGCCAAGAAGGTTCTCGAGCTCTCGCTGCGCGAAGCCCTCCAGCTCGGTCACAACTACATCGGCACCGAGCACATCCTGCTCGGCCTCATCCGTGAGGGTGAGGGCGTCGCGGCGCAGGTGCTGGTGAAGCTGGGCGCGGACCTGCAGCGCGTCCGCCAGCAGGTCATCCAGCTGCTGTCGGGCTACCAGGGCAAGGAGGCGGCCCCCGCCGGCGGCCCCGCCGAGGGCACGCCGAGCACCTCGCTCGTGCTGGACCAGTTCGGCCGCAACCTGACCCAGGCCGCCCGCGAAGGCAAGCTCGACCCGGTCATCGGGCGCGAGAAAGAGATCGAGCGGGTCATGCAGGTGCTGTCCCGTCGCACCAAGAACAACCCGGTGCTCATCGGTGAGCCCGGCGTCGGCAAGACCGCCGTCGTCGAGGGCCTGTCTCAGGCGATCGTCAAGGGCGAGGTTCCCGAGACGCTCAAGGACAAGCAGCTCTACACGCTTGACCTGGGCGCGCTGGTGGCCGGCAGCCGCTACCGCGGTGACTTCGAGGAGCGCCTCAAGAAGGTGCTCAAGGAGATCCGTACTCGCGGCGACATCATCCTGTTCATCGACGAGCTGCACACGCTCGTCGGCGCGGGTGCCGCCGAGGGGGCGATCGACGCCGCCTCGATCCTCAAGCCGATGCTGGCCCGTGGAGAGCTGCAGACCATCGGCGCGACGACGCTCGACGAGTACCGCAAGCACCTGGAGAAGGACGCCGCCCTCGAGCGCCGCTTCCAGCCAATCCAGGTCGGTGAGCCGTCACTGGCGCACACGATCGAGATCCTCAAGGGACTGCGCGACCGGTACGAGGCGCACCACCGCGTCTCCATCACCGATGCGGCGCTTGTGGCGGCGGCCACGCTGGCTGACCGGTACATCTCCGACCGCTTCCTGCCCGACAAGGCGATCGACCTGATCGACGAGGCGGGCTCCCGGATGCGCATCCGCCGGATGACTGCCCCGCCGGACCTGCGCGAATTCGACGAGAAGATCGCCAATGTCCGCCGCGAGAAGGAGAGCGCTATCGACGCGCAGGACTTCGAGAAGGCGGCGGCGCTTCGCGACCGCGAGAAGACCCTGCTCGCGGAGAAGGCGCAGCGGGAGAAGGAGTGGAAGGCCGGCGACATGGATGTCGTGGCCGAGGTGGACGACGAGGAGATCGCCGAGGTTCTCGCGATCTGGACCGGAATTCCGGTCTTCAAGCTCACCGAGGAGGAGACCGAGCGGCTGCTCCGCATGGAGGATGAGCTGCACAAGCGGATCATCGGCCAGGAGCAGGCGGTGCACGCGGTTTCCCAGGCCATCCGGCGGACTCGTGCCGGTCTGAAGGACCCGAAGCGCCCCGGTGGCTCGTTCATCTTCGCCGGACCGTCGGGTGTCGGTAAGACCGAATTGTCCAAGACCCTGGCCGAGTTCCTCTTCGGCGAGGAGGACTCGCTCATCCAGCTCGACATGAGCGAGTACATGGAGAAGCACACGGTCTCCCGCCTCGTCGGTTCCCCGCCCGGGTACGTCGGCTATGAGGAGGGCGGTCAGCTGACCGAGCGGGTGCGGCGCAAGCCGTTCTCCGTCGTACTCTTCGACGAGGTCGAGAAGGCGCACCCCGACGTCTTCAACACGTTGCTGCAGATCCTCGAGGACGGCCGGCTGACCGATTCGCAGGGCCGGCTGGTGGACTTCAAGAATACCGTGCTGATCATGACGTCGAACCTGGGCACCCGGGACATCTCCAAGGGCTTCAACCTCGGTTTCCAGAAGGAGAACGACAAGCAGGGCAGCTACGAGCGGATGAAGACCAAGGTGCAGGACGAGCTCAAGCAGCACTTCCGCCCCGAATTCCTCAACCGCATCGATGACGTCATCGTCTTCCACCAGCTGGGCGAGGAAGAGATTGTCAAGATGGTCGACCTGATGCTGAACCGGGTCGACACGCAGCTGAAGAACAAGGACATGGCGCTGGAGCTCACCGTCGAGGCGAAGCGCCTGCTCGCCAAGAAGGGCTTCGACCCCGTGCTGGGCGCCCGGCCGCTGCGCCGCACAATCCAGCGCGAGATCGAGGACGCCCTGTCCGAGAGGATCCTCTACGGGGAGCTGACCGCCGGTCAGATCGTCGTGGTGGACATCGAGGGCGAGGGCGAGGAGGCCAAGTTCCGCTTCCGTGGGGAGCCCAAGCCGGCGGTGGCGGACACGCCGCCGGTCGCGGCGGCCGAGACCGGCTCCGCGGAGTAGAGCTCAGCGCAGGTCAGCAGAGGCGGTCCCTTCGGGGGCCGCCTTTGCTGCTTTGGGGGCCCGGTTGGACCCGGTTGGCGGGTGGGGCACTCAGCCCGGCAAGGCGTAGCGGTCCGTCCCGTGCCGCACGGCCAGCCCGTCGGCCAGCAGCGTGGCCAGTGCCCGCTCCCGCTGCACCGGCTCGCGCCAGACGTCCGCCAACTCGCTCGCCGCGACTGGGCCGGGCGAGCTTCGCAGCACGGCCAGCAGCCTGCCCCGCACCTGCCGGTCGGTGCCGGCGTACGCCTGCGGCCGGCGGGTGGGTGCGTCAGCCGGCGGCGCACCGCAGGCCCGCCAGGCGCAGACGTCCGCCACGGGGCAGGCGGAACATCGCGGTGCCCGGGCGGTGCAGACGAGCGCTCCGAGCTCCATGGCGGCGACGGCCCACCGGGCGGCCTGGTCGGGATCGTCCGGGACCAGGCTCTCGGCGAGCCTGGTGTCCGCCGCGGTGGTGCTGGGCCCGGCGTCGGCGTCGCCGCGCACCGCCCGCGCCAGCAGCCGCCGCACGTTGGTGTCGACGACGGCGTGCCGCTGCCGGTAGGCGAAGGAGGCGACAGCCCGGGCGGTGTAGTCGCCCACTCCGGGCAGGGCGAGCAGGCTGGGCAGGTCGCAGGGGACTGCGCCGCCGTGCCGTTCGGTGATGGTTGCTGCCGCAGCGTGCAGCCGCAGCGCCCGTCGCGGGTAGCCCAGCCGGCCCCACGCGCGCACCGCCTCACCGGCCGGCTCGGCGGCCAGCGCCGCCGGGATGGGCCAGCGTTCGAGCCACGCCTCGAAGACGGGTAGCACCCGGGCCACGGGCGTCTGTTGCAGCATGAACTCACTGACCAGGACGGCCCAGGCGCCCGCATCCGGGGCTCGCCACGGCAGGTCGCGGGCCGAGGCGTCGTACCAGTCGACGACCGCCGGTACCGGAAAGCTCACACCCGCGATGCTCGCATGGCCAGTCCCGGCGAGGCGGACCTGCCGCGACGGCCGCAGCGCAATAGCATCGCCGCCGTGGTCCTCCATCCTGTCGGGCCCGAGCCGGCCGCCGCGTACTGGCTGCGCCGTGCGGTGGTGCTGCTCGGTGCGGTCGCGGCGCTGTGGCTCTGCTGGACGATCGCCGGCTGGCTCCTGGGCGGCGGCGAGGACCGGTTGGAGTCCGGGTCGACTGCCGGTTCGCCGTCCCCGTCGGCACGCGACGGGGCGGCGGCGGCCGAGCCAAGGTCCTCGCCATCCGCCTCGGCGCCGACGGGTACGGGCGGCGCCGCAGCTGGCTCGGGCTGCGCGGAAGAAGCGATCGCCGTGTCGGTGGCCGCCGACGCCCGTCGCTACGCGCCCGGAGCGCCCGCCACATTCGCGATGTCGGTGCGCAATCTGAGCGCGGACGCGTGCACCATGGATCTGGCTCCGGCGCGGCGTGTGCTCACCGTGACGTCGGGCGAGGACCGGATCTGGTCGAGCGCTGACTGCCTGAAGCCCGGCGCGGCCTTGCCGGTCGAGCTGGCACCGCGGCAGGTGGTTACCTACTCGGTCCCCTGGCCCGGCCGGCGCTCGGCGGTGGGGTGCCCGAGCCCAGGAGCAGTGGCACTGCCGGGCACGTACCGGGTGACCGGGACGGTGGGCGCGGTCAGCTCGCCGGCTTTCCTGTTCGTGATCCGTCCCGCGACCGCCGCGCCTCCCGCGACCGCTGCGCCCACCCCGACCGCTGCGCCGGCCGGCTGACCCAGCGGGCGTCGCCCCGGACGGGCCTTCGCCGCAGCCGGGCTGGAGTGTCAGACGTAGCGCTCGAGGATGGAGCTTTCGGCGAGCCGGGACAGCCCCTCCCGGACGCTGCGGGCGCGGGTCTCCCCGACGCCGTCGACGGCGAGCAGGTCCTCGATGCTCGCCGCCAGCAGCTTCTGCAGGTTGCCGAAGTGGTCGACGAGCCGATCGACCACCAGGCGGGGAAGCCGCGGCACCTTGCCGAGCAGCCGGTAGCCCCGCGGGCTCACCGGCGCGTCGAGCGCGTCGACGCCCGCTGGGTAGCCGACGACGCGGGCGATGGTGGCGAGGTCCAGCAGCTCGGCCGCTGACAACGCGTCCAGGTCGGCCAGTACGTCCTCGACGGACCGGCTGCGGCGGCCCGGTGGCGGCAGGAAGTCCCGCACCACCAGCTCCCGGTCGGCCTCCACGCCGGCCATCAGCTCCTCGACCTGCAGCGAGAGCAGCCGCCCGTCGGTGCCCAGCTCGACGACGTAGCCCTCTATCTCCCGGGCGATCCGCCGCACCATCTCCAGCCGTTGCGTCACCGACATCGCGTCGCGGACGGTGACCAGATCTTCGATTTCGAGGGCCGAGAGGGTGCCTGCCACCTCGTCCAGCCGCAGTTTGTACCGCTCCAAAGTGGCGAGCGCCTGGTTGGCCCGGCTCAGGATGGCGGCGGAGTCGTCGAGCACGTACCGGCGGCCGTCGACGTAGAGCGCGATGATCCGCATCGACTGGCTCACCGAGATGACCGGATAACCGGTCTGGCGGGCCACCCGCTCCGCGGTCCGGTGCCGGGTGCCCGACTCCTCGGTGGGGATGGTGGGGTCCGGGACCAGGTGAACGGCGGCGCGGACCACCCGCGTGGCGTCCGCGTCGAGGACGATGGCGCCGTCCATCTTCGCCAGCTCGCGCAGCCGGGTGGCGGAGAACTCGACGTCCAGTGGGAACCCGCCGGTGCACACCGATTCGACCACCCGGTCGTAGCCGAGAACGATCAGACCGCCGGTGTTGCCGCGCAGAATCCGCTCCAGGCCGTCGCGCAGCAGCGTTCCCGGGGCGACCGCGGCAAGGGTCGCCCGCATCGGGTCGTCGCGGTCCACAGGGGGCACGCCGGAAAGCTTAGTCGCGCACCACGCTTGTGGGGTTACCAGCCGCTATCACGCCAGCGAATAGTGGCGGGAGCTGCCCGTCACCTCGCTTCGCCGTCCGGGCCCGGCCCGAGAGCGCGCAACGCGGCGCGCAGATCGCCCACCTCGGTGACCGCTATTCCGGCCGGCACCGTTCCGGCGTTGGCGGGGATGAGCGCGGTGGTGAAGCCCAGGCGAGCCGCCTCCGCCAGCCGCTGGCTGAGACCTCCGACGGGGCGCACCTCACCGGCCAGCCCCACCTCGCCGATGGCCACCATGCCGGCGGGCAGCGGCCGGTCCGCCGCTCCGCTGGCAACAGCCAGCGCCAGCGCCAGATCGGCCGCCGGCTCCACGACGCGTACCCCGCCGACGGTGGCTGCGTACACATCGGCCTTGCCCAGCGCGACCCGGCCACGCCGCTCGACGACCGCGAGCACCATCGCCATCCGCGCGGAGTCCAGCCCGGACGTAGCCCGCCGCGGCATGGTCAGGGCGGAGGGCGCCACCAGCGCCTGCAGCTCGGCGACGAGGGCCCGGCGGCCCTCCATGGTGACGGTGACGCAGGTACCGGAGACCGCGTCGGTGCGCGAGGACAGGAACAGTCCGCTTGGGTCGGGCAGCCCGACGATGCCGTCGTCGCGGATGTCGAAGCAGCCCACCTCGTCGGCCGGGCCGTACCGGTTCTTTACCGCCCGCAACAGCCGTAGCCGGCTGTGCCGGTCGCCTTCGATGTGCAGCACGACGTCCACCAGATGCTCGAGCAGCCGTGGTCCGGCGATCGTCCCCTCTTTCGTGACGTGGCCCACCAGGATGACGGCGATGCCCCGTGCCTTGGCCACCCGGATCAGCGCGGCGGCCACCTCGCGGACCTGGGTCACCCCGCCGGCCGAACCCTCCACCTCCGCCGCGGAGATGGTCTGCACGGAGTCGAGAACCAGCAGGCTGGGGCACACGGCGTCGATCTGCCCGAGGACGGCGGCCAGATCGGTCTCGGCCGCGAGATAGAGCGAGGGGGACAGGGCGCCGATCCGCCCGGCCCGCAGGCGCACCTGCGCTGCGGATTCCTCGCCGGTCACCACCAGGGTGCGGGCGTCCGGCCGGGAGAACTTGGCGGCCACCTCCAGCAGCAGCGTCGACTTGCCGACGCCCGGCTCACCGGCGAGCAGCACCACGGCGCCGGGAACCAGACCGCCGCCGAGCACCCGGTCGAGCTCGCCGACACCCGTCGGGCGGGAGCGGGCGGCCTCGACGTCCACGTCGGCGATGGGCCGGGCCGGGGCGGATACGGGCCCGGCGGCCACGGTGCGCAGCGGCGGGCCGGCCTCCGTGATCGAACCCCAGGCCTGGCACTCGGGGCACCGGCCCACCCACTTGGCCGTCGTGGTTCCGCACTCGCCGCAGCTGTAGGGGGCGCGCGCACGTGGGGCGGTCTTGGCCATGAGCAGGAACGTAGCCGCGGGCACCGACAGATTGCGCACGCCGCGCCCGCGCTAGCCCTGACCGCACCTCCGGTTCCCCGGAGTGCGCCGGACGTCAGCGGGTGGCGGTCAGGTGCGCAAAGACGACGACGTTGTCCTTGTAGTGCCGGGTCTTTCGGTCGAACACGCCCCCACAGGTGATGAGTCGCAGCTCCGCGCGCTGGGTGTTGCCGTACACCGCGGCGGTCGGAAAGCGGTCCTTGGGGAAGCGCTGGATGCGTTCGACCGTGAACACGGCGACCGAGCGGTCCTGGCGGGTGACCGAGACCTGCTGCCCCGGCTTCACCTCGCCCAGCCGGTAGAACACCGCCGGTCCCTTCCGGGAGTCGACGTGGCCCGCCAGGATGGCCGGACCGGTCTGCCCGGGCGCGAAGCTGGAGCTGAGCCATCCGACGTCGTCGAAGTCGGTGGGCACCTCGAGCGAGCCGTCCCGCTCCAGGCCGAGGTCCGTGAAGTCGGCCGTGCGCAGGCCGATGGACGGGATGGCCAGCGACACCGGCGCGGATCGGGGCATCACCGGCCCGAAGTCCGCGGCAGGAGCGGATGCCCCCGCGGCGTTCGGCGGCGTCGCTGCGGGTGCGGCCGCCGAGGGGGGGGCGGACGCCCCGGAGCTGGCACGGGCACTGGCGGAGGATACGGCCGCCGGGGCCCGTGG
>JALYNC010000080.1 GCA_030773415.1 Actinomycetota bacterium | reverse complement strand
ACCTGCAAGGACTGCTGGACGTGCTCTCGCCGGACGTGGTGCTGCTCACCGATGCGGGCGGCCGGAAGACGGCGGCGCTGCGGCCGATCTCGGGACGGGACAAGGTGCTGCGGTTCCTCAGCGCCGTCACCCCGGCCGACTCGTCCGTCGAGCCGACGGTGGTCAACGGCGCCCCAGGGCTGCGAATCCGCGTCGGCGGCGAGGTCGACGGTGTGCTGTCCCTTGCTGGTGCAGGACGGGATGGTGACCGGCCTGTACATCGTCCGCAACCCGCAGAAGCTGGCCCGACTGGACGAGGTCGTGCTCCTCGCCCGCTGAACTCGCGGATCCACCGATGAGTTCGGCGCTCGGCGCGCGTCCTACCCGAAGACGCAGCTCGACGAAGGGAAGCGCATGACCGTCCTCCTGGCTATCGGTACGCGCAAGGGCCTGTGGTTGGCACGCAGGAACGATCGGCGCAGCTGGACGCTGGACGGGCCGCTCACCTGCCCGGGCAGGAGGTGGCGGCGGTCGCGGTGGACGTGCGGCGGCCGTCCCCACGCATCCTGGCCGGCGGCGGAACGATGCACTTCGGTCCGACCGTCAACCTCTCCGACGACATGGGCGCCACCTGGCAGGAGCCGGAGAAAGGCGCCATCGAGTTTCCGGCCGACACCGGTGCCGCGCTGGCACGCGTGTGGCAGCTGCTGCCCGACCCGGCGGGCCGCGAGAACGTGGTCTGGGCCGGCTGCGAACCGACGTCGCTGTGGCGCAGCGACGACGGCGGCCAGCATTTCTCGCTGGTCCGGGCGCTGTGGGACCACCCGCATCGGGAGAACTGGTATCCGGGCGCGGGTGGGGCTGCCCTTCACACGATCGTGCCGGACCAGCGCTCCGAGCGCGTGCTCGTCGCGATGAGCACCGGCGGTGTCTACGTCAGCGAGGACGGCGAGTCGGGCTGGACGCCCCGCAACCGGGGGATCTCGGCCGAGTTCCTGCCCGACCCGGAACCCGAGTACGGGCAGTGCGTCCACAAGGTGGCCGCGGCGGGCGGCCGCTTCGACCGGCTCTACGCGCAGAACCACGGCGGCGTCTACCGCTGGGACGACACCGCCCGGCGCTGGCTGTCCATCGCCGACGCGTCGACGCCGGCGAGCCCACCGGGGTGTACGTCGGCACCCGGGACGGGTGCGTCTACGCCAGCGCCGACGAGGGGGAGACCTTCACGCAGGTCGCCGCGCACCTGCCGGACGTCCTCGTCGTGCGGTCGAGTTGCCGGAACATCGGGCAGTGCCATGACATCGGGCAGTGCCATGAGTCGGCGTCTGCGTCGTCGTGCCGAGCGTGCTGACCGAGCTGTCCGGCGGGGCGCGGCAGCTGCGCCTGGATCTGCAGCCGGGCAGCACCGTCGCCGGCATGCTCGACGTGCTGGCGACGTCCCACCCGCTGTTGGCCCGCCGGATCCGGGACGAGACCGGGCAGATCCGCCGCTACGTCAACGTCTACGTGGACGGGGACGACGTCCGGGACACCGGCGGTGTGGCAACCGCTTTGCCGGCCGGTGCGCTGGTGCACGTGATGCCCTCGGTCGCAGGCGGATAGTCGGCCGGGCACGCAGCGGCGACGAGCGCGCTGCGGAAAAGTGGGCTCAGCCGTCGCATCTGCGGTCAGACGTTCTGCGGCAGCCAGCGGCGGTTGACCACCGTTGCCGCGAGCGCGGCCAGCGCGGCCCCGGCCGTGATCGCGAGGCCGGCCCGGGGCGTGGCGGCCTCGATGAGCAGCCCGGCGCCGACGGTACCGGCCGCCGCCCCCGCGAAGATCATGCTGGTGTTCCAGGCGAAGGCCTCGGTGACGGTGCCGACCGGGGCGGCCGCCGACAGCAGCACCGAGTTGCACGCGCTGTACGGCGCGATCGTGACTCCGTACCCCATCAGCGCCACCGCCATCGTGACCGGGTCGCGGGCCAGCAGCGGCAGGGCGGCGGCGGCGGCCAGTGCAGCGATCAGCCACGGCAGCTGCCGATGCGGCGGCGCCGGCAACGGCCGGGCCCCGTAGGCGAGACCACCGGCCATCGAGGCCGCGCTCCACACGGCGAGCAGCACCCCCGCCGCGGCGGGCGGGGCGTCGTGCCGCTCGACGAAGGCGGGCAGCGCGACTTCGACGGCACCGAAACCGGCACCCACACAGAAGACCGTGAACAGCAACGCCCGAACCCCCGGGTCCGCCAGCGGACCGGCGAGCGAGTTCTCCCGCCCGGCATGTGGCCGTACTGCACGCAGCGCAGGGGACGCCGCCAGACCGACCGCCCCGACGGCGGTGAACAGCGCCGACGCCACCACGGCGGCGGACGGCCCGCACACCGCGCTCAGCCCGGCCACCAGCAGCGGCCCGGTGACGAAGCACAGCTCGATCGCCACCGACTCCATGGCGTATGCACTGGCGAGCAGCGGTCCGGCGGCGATCTCGCCGAACAGCGCCCGCATGACGGCCCCGACCGGCGGCACGGTCAGCCCGGCGAGCACCGCCGGCCCGAGCAGCGCCACCGTGGGCAGCTCGGCGCGGCTCATCGCCAGCAGGCCGGCCAGTGCCAACGGGTGCCAGAACGCACACCGGTGCAGCACGCGTACGGCGCCGGTGCGGTCGGCGGCCCGGGCCCGGATCGGGATCCCGGCCGCCAGGGACAGCGCGTAGCCGGCGGTCACCATGCCTGCGGTGGCGTACGACCCTGAGCTCTCCCGGACGAGCAGCAGCACCGCGAGGCCGGTGGTGCCCAGGGGGACCCGTCCCACCAGGCTGGCGAGGAAAGCGCCCGCCACGCCCGGGCGACCCAGCAGCTCCCGGTACTGGCCGCCCGGTCTCACCGCCACCACCGTAGTCGTCCGTCCGCCGACAACCGTGAGACATATGGCGTGGTCACTGCAGCTGGATAGTCCATTCGGGTCGATTTGTCCTTTAGGCCGTGTCCCGGCCGCCTGGCGGTGCCAGACTTTCCTTCCACTGGCCGGACACGCGTTAGGGAGTTTCACAATGACGTCCTTCAAATGCTGGACAAGCCGCAGTGCCGTGCTGGTGACGGCGGCCGCGCTGCTGCCATTGGGGATGACCTCCGCCTCTGCAGCGCCGGTGACCGTCTCCCAGGAGCCGGGGGTCACGTGGGGCGTCGACCGACCGTGCACAACGCCGGCCTCCAACAACATCCAGAACTGCGCCGAGGTCCGGGCGACGGCCACGATCGGCACCACGATGTTCATCGCCGGTACCTTCGATCGGCTGGTGGACCCGGTGACCAGGGAAACTCGGCCCGCCGGCAATCTGGCTGCCATCGACACGGCGACCGGCGCCCCCGTGGCGTCGTGGCCGAACCCGGTCTTCAACGGGAAAATCTTCACGCTGGTGGTGTCGGGCAACAAGCTGTACGTCGGTGGCGCATTCACCAAGATGAACTCCAAGTACGCCCCGCGCGTGGTCGTGCTGGACGCCACGACAGGGGCGCGCCTTCCCTTCACGACCAAGCCGAACGGCACGGTGCGGTCACTGCTCCCGGTGGGCGACAAGGTGTACGTCGGTGGTCGCTTCACCACGATCGACGGGGTTCCGCGGATCGGGGCCGCAGCTGTGCAGGCGGAGACCGGCGCCCTCGACCCGTCCTTCATCCCCAAGCTGCACGACCAGCCGAACCGAGACGGCTCGCAGTTCGTCGAGGTCCGGTCCTTCGCCACGGGCACCTCGGACGGCACTCCCACCGGCACGCCGCGGCTGTATCTATCCGGCCACTTCGACGGCATCGACGGCATCACGCAGAAGCTGATCGCCAGCGTGGACCCGGTCACGGGTGCCCGCGACGGGACGTTCGCACCCCGGGCCCTTCCCGGCGCCATGGACATCGAGGGAGATATGGAGGATCCCCTCCTGGCCGGCGATCAGGTCCTTCCCGTCCCCGCCACCGCCAGTCGCGCCGCCGGTGTGATCCTGGTGCAGAGCGGTCACGCCAACCGCCTCTACCGCCTGAATCCCAACGGCAGGCGGGCGTGGAAGCTGACTCCGGACGGCGACCCGCAGGCCGCGGTCATCATCGACCAGACGGTGTACGTAGGTGGGCACTTCGTCTGCATCTATTCGTGCTACTCGGCTGATCTCAATACCCATGTCAACCGGATGCACATCGCCGCCGTCAAGTACAACGGCACCGTCGCCAACGGCTCGCTTGTGGTCGATGCCGACGACAACTGGGCGCCGTGGCTGGGGCCCGAATACAAGCCGTACTACTACGGCGTCTGGACGCTGAATGTGGTGGCGGGTGACCTGTGGGCCGGCGGCGCCTTTCGCGACGTGCGCACCGATGTGTCCGGCCCCACCCGCCAGCAGCCCAAGCTGACGGTGTTCCGCCAGCTGACGGCCCCCGCGCCGACGCCGTAGCACCACGGCACCAACGTCTTCGTCAGGCCCGCGCTCTGCTGGAAGGGTGACGACACGGACAGCCGACTACGGCGGCTGGGTAAGGCGTGGGGGCGGCGCCAACGGAACAGGGACAAGGCATTCACTCGACATCAGAGGAGCGCCATGCCCATCCCTCAGCCACTGACCGACGACAGCATCCAGGTCCGCCAGCTCAGCCACTACCAGTTCAGCTGGGTCCCCGGCGAGCCCGGGCAGAACGGCCAGTACTCGTTGCAGCTCGTGCTCGACCAGGGTGCGTGGGAAGAGGTCCTCACCCTCAGCGCGGACGACGCAGACGCGCTGCAGGACCTGCTCGTCGCGTCCAAGACCGTCCACTACGACATCCGGCGCCGCGTGCTCATGTTCGGCACGACGCCCGTCGGCAGCTGACGATCCGGTCGTGAACGAGCCCGCCCAGCCAGCCAGTGAGCCGGTAACGGACCCGGCGGCGGAGCTGGTCGACGCGGTCCCCGACGTCGACCGGCTCCGGCCGCAGCCCGAAGATGCCCCGACCCGCACCATCCGCGACGACGACTTCGCCGATGCCCGCGATGAGGAGCTTCAGTTCCGCGAGGAACAGTCGGGCGGATAGCCAGGCTCTGCGTCCGGCGGGCTGGGCGGGCTCTGCTTGATTGACACGCTAACTGAAAACCGTTTTCATCTAGGGGTGGCCCAAACCCCGTTGCGCACGCTGCCCCGGGCGGCCGTGCTGCTGGTGCTGTTGAGCCTGACCACCGCGTGCGGTGGCGAGGGCGGTTCCTCGGACGAGGCTGCCGCTGCCGGCGGGGTGACCGTGCTGGCCACCACGCCGCAGCTGGCGGACATCACCACGCAGGTGGCGGGCTCCGCCGCGGACGTCCGGTCCCTGCTGGGGGCCAACGTCGACCCGCACGACTACGACCCGTCGCCGGCGGATCTGCAGTCGCTGGCAGAGGCGGACGTCGTGGTGCGCAACGGGTTGGGCGCCGACGCCTGGTTGCAGGACTCGCTGGACAGTTCCGGCTTCGACGGCACGCTCGTCACCGCCAGCGACGGCGTCCCGGTCCGCGAGCAGGACGGCGAGACCGACCCGCACATCTGGCAGGACCCGCGCAACGTGCTCCGGATGACCGCGACCATCGCTGACGCCCTGCGGAACGCTGCGCCCGACGCAGCCGCAGCGATCGACCGGAACGAGAAGAGCTACACCGCCGAGTTGACCGAGCTCGACCGCACCATTGCCGCCCGCATCGCCGCGGTGCCGCCCGAACGGCGCAAGCTGGTGACCAACCACGACGCCTTCGGCTACTACGCCGACCGGTACGGCCTCGAGGTCGTCGGCTCGATCATCCCGAGCTTCGACACCTCCGCCGAGCTGTCGGGCCGTGCGCTCTCCGACATCGTGGACAAGATCCGTGCCAGCGGCGCCCCGGCGGTGTTCTCGGAGAGCTCGCTGCCGCCGCAGACGGCCCGCACCATCGCGCAGCAGGCCGGTGTCGAGGTGGTGGCGGGTGAGGACTCGCTGTACGGCGACAGCCTGGGGCCCCGCGGGTCGGGCGCGGACAGCTATCTGGCGATGATGGAGCACAACACGGACGTGATCGTGGAGGCCCTGCGGTGACCGAGCGGCCGCACGGGCACCTGCCGCAACCCGTGGCCGGCCCGTCGGCGCGCCCGGCCGGCTCCGACGCTGAGCCGGCGCTCGAGCTCGACTGCGTGACGGTCTCCTACGGGCGCTCCCCGGTGCTGGAGAACGTGCATGGAACGGTGTTCCCCGGGGACGCGGTGGCGCTGATCGGGCCGAACGGCGCCGGCAAGACGACGCTCATCCGCGCCGTCCTGGGGCTGGCGCCCATCGTCCGCGGCTCGGTGTCGGTGCTGGGGGCGACGCCCGAGAAGGCGCGGCCGCAGGTGGCCTACGTGCCGCAGGCCGAGGCGCTCGACCGCGACTTCCCGGTGACCGCGCTGCAGGTGGTGCTCATGGGCCGCTACCGCCGGATCGGCTGGCTGCGCCGCCCCGGTGCCGCCGACCGCAGGGCCGCCCTGGAGGCGTTGGAGGCCGTCGGACTGGCGGACCGGGCGGGCGTCCGCTTCGGCCTGCTGTCGGGCGGTCAGCGCCAGCGAGCCCTGCTGGCCCGCGCGATCGTGCAGCAGCCGCAACTGCTGCTCCTGGACGAGCCGTTCAACGGGGTGGACGCGGTGAGCCAGGCAGCGCTGCTGAGCGCCATCGGGTCGCTGCGCGAATCCGGGGCGGCCGTGGTGATGAGCACGCACGACCTGGCCCTGGCGCACCTGGCCTGCGACGACGTCTGCCTGCTGAACCACCATCAGTTCGGCTTCGGCCCGGTCGGCACCACGCTCACCCCTGAGCGGTTGCGCGCCACCTACGGCGGGTCGGCGCTGGAGCTGCGCGGCGACAGCGTGATTGTCGCCCACCCGTGAGCGGTTCCCCCGGCACTCGGGGTTGTCGGGTGTGAGCGAGCTGCTGATCGAGCCGTTCCGCGCGCCGTTCATGGCCCGCGCACTCACCGAGATCGTGATGCTCGGTGTGCTGGCCGGGGCGGTGGGCGTGTTCGTGGTGCTGCGGCGGCTGGCCTTCTTTGCCGACACGCTGACGCACACCGTTTTTCCCGGGGTGGTGCTCGGGTTCCTGCTGGCCGGCGAGCAGGGGATCGCGTGGGGCGCGCTGTTGTTCGGACTGATCACCGCGGTCCTGCTGACGCTGCTCACCGCCAGCGGCCGGGTGACCCAGGACGCAGCGCTGGCGATCCTGCTCACCGGGTTCTTCTCTGTTGGGGTGGTGCTGGTCTCCCGGCAGCAGAGCTACACCGCCGACCTCACCGGCTTTCTGTTCGGCCGGCTGCTCACCGTCGACGAGGCGCACCTGGTGCAGACCGCGGCGCTGACCGTCCTGGTGCTGGCTGTGTTGGGCGCGCTGAGCAAGGAGCTCGTGCTGCGGGCCTTCGATCCTGCGGGCGCCCAGGCGATGGGCTACCGCGGGGTGGCGCTCGATCTAACGCTCAACGTGCTGGTGGCGCTGGTGGTGGTTGCCGCCGTGCAGGCGGTCGGCACGCTGCTGGTGATCGCCCTGCTCGTGGTGCCGGCCGCGGCAGCGCGGCTGCTCACCGACCGGCTCGGGCTGATGGTGCTCTTGTCGATGGGCGTCGGGGTGCTCGGCGGCTGGCTGGGGCTGGCGGCGAGCTACTCGGCCTCGGTGCACTACGGGGTGCGGCTGGCGTCCGGGGGGACGGTGGTGCTGGCGCTGGTGGCGCTGTATCTGCTGGCGCTGGCCGCGCGGCCGTTGCTCCGGTCGCGGCAGGTGTCGCCGTGACCGACTCCTATCTCATTCGGGCGCTGATCGAGGCGGTGCTCGTCGGTGCGCTGTGCGGGCTGGTCGGCGTGCACGTGGTGCTGCGCCGGCTCGCGTTCTTCACGATGGGCATGACGCACGCGACGTTCCCCGGCATCGTGCTCGCCGCGCTGCTCGGCGTGCCGCTGTACCTCGGTGCCGGGGTGTTCGGCCTCGCCGTGGCCGGGGCGGTGGTGGTGCTGACCACCCGGCGCGGCGTGGACGCGACGAGCGCCGTCGGCGTGGTGCTGTCCGCCGGGTTCGCGCTGGGCGTGGTGCTGCTGTCGGCGCAGTCCGGGTTCACTCGGGACCTGACCGCGTACCTGGTCGGTTCGCTGCTCACCGTGCAGCCGGCGGATCTCGCGGCGACCGGTGTTGCGCTGACCGTGGTCGCGGCGATTCTGCTGGCGCTGCACAAGGAGCTGGTGCTGGGCGCGTTCGATCGTGAGGCGCTCGTCGCCGGTGGCTACCCGGCGCTTGCGCTGGACTTCGTGGTGCTACTGCTGGTCGAGATGGCGGTGGTGACGTCCGTGCCGGCGGTCGGCACCATCCTGTCCGTGGCGCTGATCGTCGCGCCGGCTGCGACCGCCCGGCTGTGGTGCGACCGCATCGGCACGATGACGGTGTTCGCCGTGCTCTACGGCATCGCCGTGACGGTCGGTGGGGTCGCGGTGTCGCAGGTGGCGGACGTCGCTGCGGGCGGGGCTGTGGTGCTGCTGGCCACGGCGGGCTTCCTGCTGTCGGTGCTGCTGTCGCCGGACGGCGCACTGGTCGGACGGCTGCGCCGGCCTGGTGGCGAGGCGTCCGGAACGCCGGCTGCGGACGCGGTGGCGGTGGGCAGCGCATGAGCACTGCCCTGTTGCTCCGCCCGCCCGGCTCAGCGGATGCGGCGCTCGTCCTCGGAGATCCGGTAGTCGTTGATGCTGGCGTCGCGGCGGCGCATCCGGCCGTCGTCGGCGAACTCCCAGTGCTCGTTGCCGTGGCTGCGCCACCACTGGCCGCCCGAGTCCCGCGACTCGTACTCGAACCGCACGGAGATGCGGTTGCCGGTGAAGCACCACAGCTCCTTGCGGAGCTTGTAGTCGAGTTCGCGGGCCCACTTGCCGCGCAGGAAGTCCTGGATGGCCTCGCGGCCGGTGAAGAATTCGTCCCGGTTCCGCCAGGAGCAGTCCTCGGTGTACGCCTTGGAGACCCGCTCGGGGTCCCGGGAGTTCCAGGCGTCCTCGGCGGCCTGCACCTTGGCTCGGGCGGTCTCCTCGGTGAACGGCGGGACGATCGGCGATGACGTCACGAGTTACTCCCAGCGGCGGCGGCGACGGGCAGGAGCCGATCGTGGCACAGCCCGACGACGCGGTCCGCTCGCCGGCGCGCGCGACCCGTCAGGGCGCCGCCGTGTCGGCGCTGCTGAATCGATCGGCCGGTTTCCGCAGCGCCCAGGACCTGCACGCCGAGCTGCGGCGCGACGGCCAGACCGTCGGGCTGACCACCGTCTACCGGCACCTGCAGGCCCTCGCCGACCAGGGCCTGGTCGACGTGCTCCGCACCGACGACGGCGA
>JALYNC010000079.1 GCA_030773415.1 Actinomycetota bacterium | reverse complement strand
CGGCGGCGACCAGCGGGTGCGCCAGCTGCAGCAGCAGCGCCGCTGGTCCCGCGGCCAGCAGCACCCGCTCCCGCCCGACCCGCCACACCTGCGAACCCGGCCCGAACAGCCCTGCGTCCCCGGGTGTGCCTGGAGCGGGTGGGGCGGGGAACAGCGATGCGCAGTAGCCGGTCAGGCTCGAGCTGCCGGGGGGCGCAGCAAGTCCCTGCTCGCCGCCACGTCTGACCCTCATGGACCCATGATGGCAGTGCTCACCCAGGTGGGCCCGCCGCGCATACGTCTGCTCCCCGGCTGATAGGCCCGGCTGCCCGTCCACGTCTACGACGTCGGCGAGCCGGACCTTCGTAAGCAGTCGGTCGCCATGATCTTCCCCAACCTGGATCAGCAGGCGGTCAGCTCGAGACTCGTACTCGTTGACGTGAAGCCGCTTGATGCCCCCAGCCACCTCTCGGCGGGCACGGGCGTAAGACACCCCCGTATGCGTGCGCCGATCCACGGCCTCGCGCCTAATCCGGCGGTTGCGCGGCCTCTTGGCGTTCGGATCATGGTTGCTCATGCTCAGCCTTGTCCGGGAACCGCCTCGCGCCCGGCGCCCTCAAGGTGAGTAAGCAGCCAACAAGCAAGCCATCGCGAGGGTCGAGGACACCTTGTCCCTGTGATCCCGCTGGCGCGAGCAGCGGAGGAGGGAGAACGGCAGCGCGGACCCACCGAGATGGCAAACATACCGGATCAGCGCCGGCACACTGCCCTCGACACGCGCTCTTGCCGCTCATCTGCACACTGCCCATTCGGACTAGGTGATCGAGGGGCCTTGCCGGTCTGTCGGCCGCCGCGTCGCGTCGTCCCTGCGAGGCTGTTGCCGCTGCTGGTCGCGCTCGAGCCGGCGGCCCGCGGCCCCGGTGGCTTGGCGGACCTTGTCGGCTAGCGATGGCTCGGCTGGTCCGGTCGTTGGGTGGCGCTGGAGGGACTGGCTGGCGTCGGTCCGGTCACGGACGTGGTCGCGCATGACTGCGGTGAGCGTCTGCCCGCTGCCCGGCCTGCTGCCGCTGGTGCCGGGGACGGGCTGCCGGGCGGCGCTGCGCAGCGCGGTCTCGGGGTCGAGGCCGGCGCGTTCGGCGCGGCGGAGTTGGCGGGCCAGCGACGGCCATGCCGGGTCGCTGAAGACCTGCTCGGCGCGGTCGCCGAGGACCGCCCGCACCGTTGGGGTGTAGCGGGCCGACAGGTCCAGCACGGCCTTGGGCGCCGGCGCGGTGGTGGGCTCGATGCGCTTGCGCGACATGTCGGCGACGTCCCGTGCCCGCTGCCGCACACCGGCTGCGGGGCGGGGTCCGAGCGGCGAGGCCGGGTCGCTGCGGGTGATCTCGTACTGCTCCCGGTAGGCCGCGATCCACCCGGCGGCGCTCAGCCAACGGTCCCGGCCGGCGCCGCTCGCCGGGCACGGGCCGAGGGTGGACGCCCAGGCCGGCGGTGCGGCGGCGGCTTGCTCGGCCAGCTCGCGGACCCGGCCGGTGATCTGCCTGGCCCGGTTGTGCAGCCAGGTGACTAGCTCCTTGTTTTCGCCGTCGCCGTGCGCCGCTACGGGCGGTGGTACGGCGATCCACTCCGGTAGTCCGGGATGGGCCGCCCGTCCGGTGCTCTGGTCGTTGAGCTAGCGGTGGACCCGCCAGTGCAGCACCTGCGCCACCGATTCGGCGTCGGTGAAGTCACGCTCTGCGTGCGCCTGCCGAAGCACCCGGCCCGGGTCGAGCTGGCGGCTCTCGGCGATGGCGAGGACGTCGGCGAGCGCCGGCCACGCCGGGTCGGCGAGCAGCTGCTCGGCGCGCTGGTCGCCGAGCGCCGTGCGGGCGACGATGGCGTACCGGTCGGTGGCGGTGGCCAGCAGCCCGCGGGCATGTTCGTACTGCGGCACGAGGGTGGCGAGGGATTCGCTGTCGGTCAGGACCTTGGTGATGGTGCCGCGCGCGGACAGCTCGGCCCCCTCACGGGACAGCACCCGCTCGAGCACCTCCCGCGGGGTACGCCCCTGCGCCGGTGCGTGGTCCATCTCTGGCTCGAGGGAGGCGTCGGTGACGACGTACAGCTGGTTGCCGGCGCGGCCGCGGGTCGCTGCGACGTACAGCGATTCGCGGCTTGTCGCGTCGTCGATCAGCGCGTGGGTGGTGTCGACGGTGGCGCCCTGGGTGCGGTGCACGGTCGCGGCGTAACCGAGCTCGACGTGAGCGCGCACGTACTCGGCGGGCAGCGTGATCCGGCCGCGGTGCGCGGTGTGCTCGACGTCGAGTGACCCGTCGGTGCCGACGGCGCGCACGTGCCACATGTCGCCGTTTGACCTGGTCGCGGGTGCCGCGCACGGCCAGCATCCGGTCGTTCTGCCGGGTGACGATCATGTCCCCGACGCCGGCGGTGGTGCCGTTGTGCAGACCGACACCGTCCAGGTCGACCAGCCCGGCTGCGACCCGGTCCAGGCGGGCGCGGGTCGCGAGCTCGACCACGTCCTCCCGCCGGGAGGCGATCATCAGCGACTGGCGGCCGGCGTCGGTGTCGGTCTTCCACCCCTGGTACAGCCCATCCAGCATCGCGTCGCGGGTGCCGCCGGCGATTCGGCCCCGGCTCTCGTAGTACCCGAGGGCGCCTGTCTTGCCGTCGCGCAGCGCCAGGGTGGCGGCGGCCTCGGCGGGGTCGGTGAACCGGTACACCTCGTGCAGCCGGGCGGCGCCGACCTCGTTTTCGATCAGCCGCAACGCCCCGCCGGACTCGACCGCGGCCAGCTGCATCGGGTCGCCGAGCAGCCGCACCACAGCTCCTTGCTGCGCGGCGTGCGCGACCAGCCGGTCAAGGTTCAGGGTGCCGGCCATGCCGGCCTCGTCGACGATCAGCACGTTCCCGGGGGTGATGCCGGTGGCGTCCGGTCCCTGCGTGTCCAGCACTGTCAGCACGTGCGCGATGGTGCGCGCCTGCACCCCGATCTCCTGCCCGAGCTGCTCGGCGGCGCGGGCCGATGGGGCGAGCGCGATGACTTGCCGGCCGTCGTCTTCGACGGCGCGGGCAGCCAGGCGCATCGCAGTTGTCTTGCCGGCGCCGGCCGGACCGATACCGGCGGTGACCAGCCTGCCGTCGCAGGCGAACGCGCGAGCGAGGGCGATCTGCCCGGCGTCCAGCTGCGCACCGGCGTCGCGCTGCCGCTCGACGGTGACAGCGAACGCCTCGCCGGAGATCCCGACCGCAACCGGCGTTCTTGCCGCCTCCAGCAGCTGGGCCTCGGCGTCCAGGATCGCCTGGTTGGTGTACCAACCACTGCGCGCCATGCACCGTGTAGATGCTCGCGCCGTCCGAACGGCGTAACACCTCCGGTGTCGCCTGCTCCCCCGGCGCCGTGATGGCCAGGGAATGCGCACCCAGTGCAGGGTCCAGGACGGCGTCGACCAGCTGCCCGCGCTGCTCGACGTTGCTCACTACGACGCCGCGAGTGACCCGCTCGATCTCCGCCTTGATGTGCCAGCGACTCCAGGTCGCGCGCGGTGCTCCACGCTCCCCGGCAGCGCGCGGGTGCCGAGTGCAGCGGTCAAATCAAAAGGGCTGCCACGAACCCGCGGAGACCAGGCCCAGGGGCGCGGAGTATCCGTCCGACCGGCTCTGGTGAAGCTCGGAGGACACCACCTCCAGGCCGATCACCGTCCAGGGCGGCAGGGACGCGGTCCGCCGGTGCTCGCCCCAGACCCGCAGGGCCAGCGCGCACGCGTCCGAACAGGTCTCGGCTTCCTCGTAGTAGTTGATCTCCGCGCGGTCGGCGGCGTACCGGCCGGACAGCAGGAACGGCCGCTCCTGCGCGAGCTGCTCCAGGCCGGCCCGCACCGACTCCGCCGGCTGTGGGCTGCCGCCCACGGTCAGCGTGACGCGCCACAGCGCGTTGGGCTGCGCGGCGTGCTGCCCGGAGGACATGCGGGGCTACTCCTGTCTGTCGTGCTGCTGTTCGTTCGTCGCACGGCTGGTGCCGCCCCCCCGACCGGCGCCGCGCGGACCCGGCATCACGACAAGGTCGTCGCGGTGCACCAGCTCCCGCTCGTACGCCGGCCCGAGCTGCTGACCGAGCTCCCTGGTGGAGCGCCCGAGCAGCGAGGGCAACTCCCCTGCGTCGTAGTTGACCAGCCCGCGGGCCACGATGTGGCCACTTTGGTCAATCAGGTCCACCGGATCGCCGGCCCCGAACTCCCCGTCCACGGCCACCACACCCGCAGGCAGCAGCGACATCCGCCGGCGGACCACCGCCTGCACGGCACCGTCGTCCAGGGTGAGCCGTCCCCGTGGGGAGCTGGCATGGGCGAGCCACAGCAGGCGTCCCGCCGAGCGGCCGCCGGTCGCGAGAAAGTGGGTGCCCACCGCGTCTCCAGCGAGCGCCGGCCCCACCGCGGCGGCCGACGTCAGCACCACCGGCACGCCGGCCGCGGTGGCGATACGGGCTGCGTCCAGCTTGGTCCGCATCCCGCCCGTACCCACGCCGGCCGCGCCCGCCCGGCCCGCGTCGACGCCTTCCAGATCCGCCTCGCCGCGCACCTCGCTCACCAGGCGGGACTCCGGGCGACGGGGGTCGCCGTCGTACAGCCCGTCGACGTCTGAGAGCAGCAGCAGCAGCTCGGCACGGATGAGGTGCGCCACCAGGGCGGCGAGCCGGTCGTTGTCACCGAAGCGGATCTCCTCGGTGGCGACCGTGTCGTTCTCGTTGACCACCGGCACCACGCCGAGGGCGAGCAACCGCTCCAGTGTTCGCGAGGCGTTGCGGTAGTGCGAGCGTCGCCCCACGTCCTCAGCGGTGAGCAGCACCTGCCCGACGGCGGCGCCGAACCGACCGAACGAGGACGCGTACCGCTGCACCAGCAGTCCCTGACCGACGCTGGCCGCCGCCTGCTGCGTCGCCAGGTCACGGGGACGGCGCTTCAGGCCCAGCGGAGACAACCCAGCCGCGATGGCCCCGGACGAGACCAGAACCACCTCAGCACCCTGCGCGCGGCGCGCTGCCAGGGAGTCCACCAACGCGTCCACCCGCGCGTCGTCCAGCCCGCCACGAGCCGAGGTCAGCGACGACGAGCCGATCTTCACCACGATCCGCCGGGCCGCCGCGACGTCGGGGCGAGCGCTCACGTATCCGCGGGGGCGTCTGGCGCCAGTTCGTCGAAGAGTGGCACCGGCGCGTCCTCGTCCTCGTCCCGCCGGCGGCGGGACCTCTTGGCCTCCAGCCGCACGTCGGCGCCGAGGCGCTTGTTGCCCTCAACCCGCGCGTCGGTGCCCCGCAGGCCCGGCACGACGTCCACGCCGGCCAACGTCGTCGGTTCCCAGTCGAATGTGACGTCGCCGATGGTGACAGCCGCACCGGCCTGGGCACCCGCCTCCGCCAGGGCGTTCTCGACGCCGAGGCGGGCCAGGCGGTCACCGAGGTAGCCGACGGCCTCGTCGTTGTCGAAGGCGGTCTGGCGCACCCACCGTTCCGGCTTCTCACCGCGAACGAAGAAGCCCTCGGCGGTCCGTTCGACCGTGAAACCAGCATCCCCGGCAGCGGGCGGCCGGAGGATGATCCGGGTGGCCTCGGGGCGGGGCGCGGCCGCCCGGAACCGCGCCACGGCGGCACCGACCGCGAACGTGAGTGCGCGCAGCCCCTCATGGGTGGCGGTGGAGACGATGTGGACGTCCAGACCACGCTCGGCCAGCATCGGGGCCACCATCTCGGCGAGCTCCCGGGCGGCCGGGACGTCGACCTTGTTCAGCACCACCAGCCGGGGACGGTCGGTCAGCCCGCCGTACGCGGCCAGCTCCGCCTCGATCGTGTCCACGTCGGTGACCGGATCGCGGCCCGGCTCCTCGGTGGCGCAGTCCACGACGTGGGCGAGCACCGAGCAGCGCTCCACGTGCCGCAGGAACTCGAGGCCCAGGCCGCGACCCGCACTGGCGCCCGGAATCAGGCCCGGCACGTCCGCGACGGTGAACACGACGTCTCCGGTGGTCACCACACCCAGGTTCGGCACCAGGGTGGTGAACGGATAATCCGCGATCTTGGGCTTCGCCGCCGACAGGGCGGCCACCAAGGATGACTTCCCGGCGTTCGGGAAGCCGACCAGCGCGACGTCGGCAACGGTCTTGAGCTCCAGCACGACGTCGCTCGCCTCGCCGGGCTCACCGAGCAGCGCGAAGCCGGGAGCGCGCCGGCGCGGGCTGGCGAGCGCCGCGTTGCCCAGGCCGCCGTTGCCGCCGCGGGCCAGCACGTGCACCGTCCCGGCGCCGACGAGATCGGCGATCACCTCGCCGTCCGCCGTCTTGACGACCGTGCCGTCGGGCACCGGCAGGATCAGATCCTCACCGTTGGCGCCGTTGCGGTTGCTGCCCTGGCCCGGCCGGCCCGAGGTGGCCCGGCGGTGCGGCGAGCGATGGTAGTCCAGCAGCGTGGTGACGTCCGGATCGACGACCACCACCACATCACCGCCGCGGCCGCCGTTTCCGCCGTCCGGGCCGCCCAGCGGCTTGAACTTCTCGCGATGGACCGACGCCACGCCATGGCCGCCGTCCCCAGCCGCGACGTGCAGGACCACGCGGTCGACGAAGGTGACCATGGTGATGTCCTCCCGCGAAAAGCCGAAAGGCGGGCCGCGAAGGACCCGCCTGAGGGCAGTGCCGCGTACGTCCGTACGCGGGTGGTGCTGCTTAAGCGGTGACGGGCTCCGAGACGGCGCCCTGCTCGGCCGGCACGATGCTGACCGTCCGGCGCCCGCGCTTGGTGCCGAACTGCACAGCACCGGCAGCCAGTGCGAACAGCGTGTCGTCCTTGCCGCGACCGACGAGGAGGCCGGGGTGGAAGTGCGTACCGCGCTGACGGACGATGATCTCGCCGGCGTTCACCTGCTGACCGCCGAAACGCTTGACGCCCAGGAACTGCGCGTTGGAGTCCCGGCCGTTACGGCTGGAAGAAGCACCCTTCTTGTGGGCCATCGGACTAGCTCCCCATCTCGATGCCGGTCACCCGAATGCGGGTCAGGTCAGAGCGGTAGCCCTGACGCCTGCGGTAGCCGGTCTTGTTCTTGTACTTGAGGATGTCGATCTTCGGGCCGCGCAGCTCGCCGACGACCTCGGCGGAGACGGTCACGCCGGCCAGCGCGTTGGGGTCCGTGGTGACGTTCTCCCCGTCCACCACGAGCACGGCGGGCAGGGTCACGGAGTCACCCGGGGCCGCGGCCAGCCGGTTGACCTCGAGGACATCGCCGACGGCGACCTTCTCCTGCCGCCCGCCACTACGGACGATCGCGTACATCGGTTGCGCTCCCCTGCTTCGACCGGATTCTTCGTTTTCCTGCGGCACTTCTGTCATTGCCGACTTTCGTCAGTTCGGCAACATCTGCGCCTGGACCAACAGCCCGCCCGGTGAGGACAGCCGCCCGGAGAGGGCCGCGGCCCTGCGCAGGCGAAAGTGACGCGCCCGGGGCACGCCTGGTTGTCCCAGAGTACGGACCCCGCTCGGAGGCGGTCAAACCGCCTCCCCCGGCGGCTGCTCGGCCGGCGCCCCCGCCGCAGCGGTGGCCCGGCGTGCGCGGCTACGGCGTGCCCGGGGCTTCGCCGCCGGCTCGCCTGCGGCCTCGACTGTGGGCCCGGCCTCAGAATCGGTACCTGCGGCTGCTGTGCCGACTGTGTCCCGTGCGCCGACTGTGTCCAGTGCACCGACTGTGTCCAGTGCACCGACTGTGTCCACAGCGCCGACTGTGTCCACAGCGCCGAGTGCGCCGACATCCGTGGGCTCGAGCAGCGGCGCGTCAGTGACCTCCGGTCGCTCCGGTGCGGGAACCGGCGTCGCGGACTCCACCGACCGGCCGGCACCTGTCCCGTTCCCGGACGCGGCACCCGTAGATACGTCGGGCTCCACGGCCGTCGGCTCCACGGCGGTCGGCTCCACGGCAGTCGGCTCCACGGCAGTCGACTGCGCGGCGGCCGCCTCCCCGGACAGGTCGGCCGCGTCGGCTTCGTCCGGACCGTCGGCATCGTCGGACGCCGACGTGCGCGCTCCGGCACCGAGCACAGCCGGTGTCGGAATGGAGCTGGGCCGCAACGCGGCCGGGAAACCACCCTGTGGCCGCATCGCGGGCGGCGAGCCGAACGGATCGGAGGTGATCTTGACGCCTCGCCCGCTGCACTCCGGGCACGTCTCCGAGAATGCCTCCAGCAGCCCTTCGCCGACCCGCTTGCGTGTCATCTGCACCAGCCCGAGGCTGGTCACCTCGGCGACCTGATGCTTCGTCCGGTCGCGGCCCAGGCACTCCAGCAGGCGACGCAGCACCAGATCGCGGTTGCTCTCCAGCACCATGTCGATGAAGTCGATGACGATGATTCCGCCCAGGTCGCGCAGCCGCAGCTGGCGGACGATCTCTTCGGCCGCCTCCAGGTTGTTGCGGGTGACGGTCTCCTCGAGGTTGCCGCCGCGGCCGGTGAACTTGCCGGTGTTCACGTCGACGACGACCATGGCCTCGGTCCGGTCGATCACCAGCGAGCCGCCGCTCGGCAGCCACACCTTGCGATCGATGGCCTTCGCCAGCTGCTCGTCGATGCGGTGGGCGGCGAAGACGTCCTGGTCGGACTCCCAGCGCTGGAGGCGGTCGGCCAAGTCGGGCGCGACCTGCTCGACGTACGAGGCGATCGTGTCCCACTCGCTGTCGCCCTGGACCACCATCGATGAGATGTCCTCGTTGAACACGTCCCGAATGACCCGGACGACGAGATCGGGCTCGGAGTACAGCAGCGCCGGAGCGTTGACCGCTCCTGCCCGCTTCTGGATCCCCTCCCACTGGGTGGCCAGGCGGTTGACGTCGCGCTCCAGCTCCTCCTCGCTGGCCCCCTCCGCGGCGGTCCGCACGATCACGCCCGCCTCCTCCGGGGTGACCCGCTTGAGGATGCTTTTGAGCCGGGCGCGCTCGGTGTCGGGCAGCTTGCGGCTGATGCCCGTCATGGAGCCCTCGGGCACGTACACCAGGTAGCGGCCCGGCAGGCTGACCTGACTGGTGAGCCGTGCGCCCTTCTGCCCGATCGGGTCCTTCGTGACCTGCACCAGCACCGACTGGCCGGACTTGAGGGCCTGCTCGATCCGCTGCGGCCGGCCCTCCACCTGGGAGGCGTCGTAGTTGACCTCGCCGGCGTACAGGACGCCGTTGCGGCCCTTTCCGATGTCGATGAAGGCCGCCTCCATGGAGGGCAGCACGTTCTGCACGCGGCCGAGGTAGACGTTGCCGACGTACGACGAAGCCGCCGCACGGGTGACGTAGTGCTCGACCAGCATGCCGTCCTCGAGAACGGCGATCTGGGTCCGGTCCTTGAGCTCCCGGATGACCATGACGCGTTCGACGGCTTCGCGGCGCGCCAGGAACTCGGACTCGGTGATGATCGAGGGGCGTCGGCGGCCACCGTCGCGCCCCTCGCGGCGGCGCTGACGCTTGGCCTCCATGCGGGTGGAGCCCTTGATGCCGCGCACCTCATCCGCCGGCGTGTCATCGCGAGATTCCCGCTTGCGCGGCTCCCGGATGCGCACCACGGTCTGGGGCGGGTCGTCGGGACCCGGCTCGGCCGCCTCGTCCCCGGTTCCGCCGCCGCGACGCCGACGGCGCCGGCGCCGGCGACTGGTGGCTGTCTCGCCGCCCTCACCGTCCGCTGCCGGGTCGTCGTCGGACGAGTCGTCCTCGGCGGCCGCCTCGTCGGACGCCTCCGGCTGCCC
>JALYNC010000078.1 GCA_030773415.1 Actinomycetota bacterium | reverse complement strand
GGTGCGGGCGGGCCCGTCTTCGCCGGGGTGCGCGGCGGGCTCGGCCAACTGGTTACGGCTGTCGCCGCTGCCACGTCGGCGCAGGTGACGTTGGGGACGGCCGTTCGGCAGCTACGTCGCGCTCCCGACGGCGGCTGGCAGCTGACGGTCGGGCCGGCCAGGGCGCCCGAGGTGGTCATCGCCGATGCCGTGGTGCTGGCGGTCCCCGCGGCGCCAGGCCGCCGCCTGCTGAGCGAGTGCCTGCCGGCGGTCGCGGGTGAGCTGGCCGGTATCGAGTACGCCGGTGTCGCGCTCGTCACGCTGGTCTACCGCGCCGCCGACCTGCCTGCCGAGCACGCGAGCAGCGGTTTCCTGGTGCCGGCGGTGGAGCGGCGGGTCACGAAGGCGGTGACCCGGTTCTCGGCGAAGTGGGGCCACGTGGCCGCTGAGCGACCGGATCTGACCGTGATCCGGGCGTCGGTGGGCCGGTACGGCGAGGCCGCGGACTTGCAGCGCGACGATGACGAGCTGCTGGCCGCGGTGGGCGCGGACGTGGCCGAGGCGCTGCGGCCGGCTGGGCCACCCGTGGAGAGCGCGGTCACCCGTTGGGGCGGCGCCCTACCGCAGTACGCCCCCGGCCATGTCGAGCGCGTGGCACGGATCCACGCCGGGGTGGCGCCGGCCGACGGGCTGGCGGTGTGCGGCGCGGCGTACGACGGGGTGGGTATTCCGGCCTGCATCGGGTCCGGCACCCGGGCGGCCGACAAGGTGCTGGCGGACCTGTCGCGCCGGCGCCCAGGAGTCGGAGACAATGAGTGCCATGGCTGAGTCGACGAAGAGCATCCGTGAGCTGAACGCGGAGCTGCTGTACACGCAGTACTCCGTCTTCCGGGCCCGCACGGGGGTGGGACGGCTGCCCGACACCGAGCGGGACGCCGCCGCGGCGGAGGTGCAGGCGCTGCTCGACCAGGCACTTGCCAAGGACGTCTACACCCGCGGCTCCTACGACGTTTCCGGCTACCGGGCGGACGCCGACTTCCTGATGTGGTGGACGGCCCCGGACCCGGACGACCTGCAGGAGATCTACGCCCGCTTCCGCCAGACCCGGCTCGGCCGAGCCAGCGAGCCGGTGTGGTCGGCGATGGGCCTGCACCGGCCGGCCGAGTTCAACAAGAGCCATATTCCGGCGTTCGTCCGCCGGGAGGACCCGCGCAAGTATCTCTGCGTGTACCCGTTCGTCCGCAGCTACGAGTGGTACCTGCTCGAGCCCGAGCAGCGGCGCCAGATGCTGGCCGAACATGGGCAGATGGCACGCGAGTACCCGGACGTGCGGGCCAACACCGTGGCCTGCTTCGCGCTCAACGACTACGAGTGGCTGCTGGCGTTCGAGGCCGACGAGTTGCACCGCATCCTCGACCTGATGCGTCACCTGCGGGGGGCGGCCGCGCGGCGGCACACCCGGGAGGAGATCCCGTTCTTCACCGGCGCCCGCAAGCCGGTCGCGGAGATCGTCGCGGCGCTGCCGTAGTCGTACTGCCTCGGCCGTACTGCTCCAGCCACTGGCCGTGGGCACGGCCGGCGCTACATCCGGTGCTCGAAGTCCAGCGCCACCGAGTTCATGCAGTAGCGCAGGCCGTTCTCCCCCGGGCCGTCGTCGAAGACGTGCCCCAGGTGGCCGCCGCAGCGCCGGCACAGCACCTCGGTGCGCACCATGCCGTAGCTGCGGTCCTCGCGTAGCTCGACAGCCTCGGCGCTGGCGGGCTCTGTGAAACTGGGCCAGCCACTGCCCGAGTGGTACTTGGTCTCCGAGGTGAACAGCTCGGCGCCACAGCCCCCGCAGCGATAGAGGCCGGGGTGCTCGGTGTCGACGTAGGCGCCGGTGAACGCCGGCTCGGTGGCCCCCTGGCGCAGCACGGCGTACCGCTGGCGGTGCAGCCGCTCGCGCCACTGCTCGTCGGTCAGTTCGATCGGTTCTGTCATGCCCGCCATCCCATCACGGCGCGCGACATCCGGCCGGTCGGCCGCGGGCGCCCCTGCCGGGCGGGGCGCTACCGTGCGCTGTGGCCTCTCCCTATGTCGAACTGACCATCGACGGCGCGGCTGGCGAGCACGTCGTCAAGGTGACCAACCCCGCGAAGGTCTTCTTCTCTGCCCGCGGTGAAACGAAGCTCGATCTGGTCAACTACTACCTCGCCGTCTCGGACGGCATCGTGCGCGCGCTGTACGAGCGGCCGACCCAGCTGAAGCGCCACCCGGACGGGGCCGAGGGCGAGGCGATCTATCAGAAGCGCGTCCCGGAGAAGCGGCCCGAATGGCTGCAGACGGCGCGGGTGACGTTTCCGTCGGGCCGGCACGCCGACGAGCTGTGCGTGGTCGACGCCGCCCATGTGGCGTGGGCGGCGAATCTGGGCACCATCGATTTCCATCCCTGGCCGTCGCGCCGGGCCGACACCGAACGACCGGACCAGCTGCGCATCGACCTGGACCCCCAGCCGGGCACCGACTTCACCGACGCAAGAACGGTCGCCGGCGACGTCCGGGCGTTGCTCGACGAGCTCGGCTGGGTCGGCTGGCCCAAGACCTCGGGCAACCGTGGGATGCACATCTTCGTGACCATCCAGCCGCGCTGGGGTTTTCCGGAGGTGCGCCGGGCGGCGCTGGCCTTCGCCCGCGAGCTGGAGCGCCGGCGTCCCGACCTGGTCACGACGGCGTGGTGGAAGGAACTGCGCGGCCCCAAGGTGTTCGTTGACTTCAATCAGAATGCTCGAGATCGCACGATCGCCTCGGCGTACAGCGTGCGCGCCCGGCCCGACGCGACGGTCTCCACGCCGGTGCGCTGGGACGAGGTTGCCGACGTCCTCACCGAGGACTTCACTCTGGCGACGGTTCCGGCGAGGTTCGCCCAGCTCGGCGACGTGCAGGCCGGGATGGACGAGCACGGCCACAGCATCGAGCCGCTATTGGAGTGGGCCGACCGGGACGAGCGCGATCGCGGGCTGGAGGACGCCCCCTATCCGCCCAATTTCCCCAAGATGGCCGGCGAGCCCAAGCGGGTCCAGCCAAGCCGGGCGAAGCGGCCGGCGAGTCAATAGACAGGTGGCGTCGGCGGCAATAGCGCCGCACCGCAGTCGACCGCGGTCACCCGGCCGGTAGTGACCATGTGCCTATCGACGGTTACTCTGTGATCGAGGCGCTGGCCAGCGTGGGTGTCGCTGACGGGGGATTGTCCGTGGCTGACAACGAACAACGCGAGGCGCGCCGGCTGGCGGCGCTTCGCCGGTACCGCGTTCTCGACACGCCCGCGGATCCGGTGTTCGACGACCTCGCCGGCCTGGCTGCGGAGATCACCGGCTCACCCTCGGCGCTGATCAGCTTCGTGGACGCGGACCGGCAGTGGTTCAAGGCGGTGCACAACTTCCCGTTCACCCAGTCCGTCCGCTCGATCTCGTTCTGCGCCCGGACCATCGAGCAACCGGACGGCCTGATCGTGCCGGACGCCACGGCCGACCCGCGCTTCGCCGACAATCCGCTGGTGACCGGCGACGTGGGGATCCGGTTCTACGCGGGGGCCCCGCTCGTCACACCCGACGGCCACAACCTCGGCACCATCTGCGGTATCGACTACCGCCCGCGCCGGCTCGACGACGCGCGGTGGGAGGCCCTGCAGCGGCTGGCCCGCCAGGTGATGCGGGAACTCGAGGTCCGTCGCAATCTGGCGGAATTGTCGGCCACGGTCACCGGTCATTCCCGGCCGGAGTCGGCCGACATGCTGCAGGCGATCCTGGACCGCGCCCCGGCGGCTATTCACGTCAAGGACACGGCCGGGCGCTATCTGTTCGCAAACGACACTTTCCTGCGCGAGGTCGGCACCCGTCGGGAAGAGGTGCTGGGCGCGACAACCGGCGACGTGTTCTGTCCCAAGGAGGCCGCGCGGCTACGCGACATCGACCTGCAGGTGCTGAACAGCGGCCGGCCGGTCCAGACCGAGCACGAGCAGGTCAGCGGTGCGGCAAGCAGGTACTACCAAGCGCACGTGTTCGCCCTGCCGGACTGGCGGGGGTCGCCGTACGCGACCTGTGGCATCACGATCGAAGTGACCGACCGTGTACGGGCCGAGCGGGAGGCTGCCGCGGCCAGCATGCGTGCCGAGCACATCGTCGCCGGAGCGCTGGACGGCATCGTCGCCACGAACGAAGACGGCCGGATCACCGCCTTCAATCCGGCCGCGGAACGCATCTACGGATACAGCGCGGCGGAGGTCATCGGCCGTGATGTCGGCGATCTGCTCATCCCGCCCGCACACCGCCGCGAGTACCGGGAGGCGATCGCGGCGCACCTGCGGGGTGAAGACAACTTTCTGGTCGGCAAGCGGGTGGAGGTGCTCGGACGGCGTCGCAACGGTGATCCGTTCCCGCTGGAACTCGCACTGGTGGACGCCGGAGCGGATCCCGGACGAATCGTCGCGTTCCTGCGCGACGTCAGTGAGCGGCGCCGCGCCGACGACCAGCTACGGCAGCTGGCCGAGCACGACCCACCCACGGGGCTGGCGAACCGGTCGGTCTTCTACGAGGCGCTGCGGCAGCACCTGGAGCTGTGCCCACCCGAATCCGAGGGTGGGAGCCTGCTGGTGCTGGATCTCGACGCGTTCAAGCACATCAACGACAGCTTCGGCCACCGGACCGGAGACGATTGCCTGCGTCACGTGGCCGACGTCCTGCGCGAGCGGGTCCGCGACGGCGACGTCGTGGCGCGCCTGGGTGGCGACGAGTTCGGGGTGCTGCTGCCGGGGGTGAGCACGCACGCAGCCCGCGGGGTCGCTCTGTCGCTGCTCGAGTTGCTCAGGCAGCGACCGCTGGTGGTGGAGGGGCGGCCGGTCCGGGTGACGGCCAGCGTCGGCGTTGCGCCACTGCTGAACGGGGTGGCGCCCGACGACCTGCTGCACACCGCCGACGCGGCGATGTACGAGGCGAAGCAGGCCGGCCGTGACCGGGTGGCCGTGTACAGCGATGTGGTGGTTCAGGCGGGCGTCTCCGCCTCCCAGGTCGGACACGCGCAGCACATCCGCGAGGCGTTGGTGCGGGACAGGTTCGCGCTGGTCGCGCAGCCGATCGTCGACCTGAACACCGGACGGACCCAGCGTCATGAACTGCTGGTCCGGATGCTCGACAACAGCGGCATGCTCGTCCCTCCGACGGCGTTTCTTGCCGCTGCGGAGCGGTTCGATCTTGTCCAGAAGGTGGACTGCTGGGTGGTCGAGGAGGCGGTCCGGCTGCTGCGGCGTGCCGGGGAAGAAGGCCGCCCCCTTCCGCATCTGCACGTCAACCTGTCGGGACGCTCCCTGTCAGACCTCGGTGTGCTTGCGCGGATCAAGGATGCCGTGTCCCGGACGGATGCCACGCGACTGGTCTTCGAGATCACCGAGACGGCCGCCGTCACGGGTCTGGATGCGGCGGTGGCTTTCACCTCCGAGCTGACCGCCATGGGCTGCGGTCTGTCGCTGGACGACTTCGGGGCCGGCTACGCCTCTTTCTATTACCTCAAGCACCTGCCCGTGCAGTCCGTGAAGATCGACGGAGAGTTCGTCCGCGGAATGCTCACCGACCGGATGGACCGGGCGGTGGTGCGGGCCACCGTGTCCCTCGCCGAGGACATGGGCTACCAGACGATCGGTGAGTACGTGGAAAGCTCCGAGCTGATGGAGGAGCTGCGGCGCTACGGGGTCGACTTCGTCCAGGGGTACCACGTCGGCCGCCCGCAGCCGGCCGAGGAAGCGCTCGGGCTCGCCCGGTAGGTATTGACTCACGGCGGTCAGTGGCGAAGAGTCCGGGTTCGTACCGGATCGGACGCATCAATCAGCCGGCATGGGCAGCACCGCCGCCGGCCCTGACCCAAGGATGTGGCATGTCAGATCTACAGAAGCCAAGTCCCGAGGAAGCCGCCGACCTGCTGGCGCAGGGAGTGGGGCGGCGCACCCTGCTCCGGGCGAGCGCCGGGTTGCTCGCCGCCGGCGCGGTGTCGTCGACCGCGACGAAGGCCGCCGCGGTCACCACCGCCAATCACGGCCCGGTGAATATTCTGCAGCCGGGCGTCGGGCGGATCGTCGGCACGTACGTCCCTGCCCGGCCCGACGAGGTCCTGTGGGGCCACCTGCCGATCGCCACCACGCCACCGATCCTGACGGTCAGCTCAGGCGCCGTCCTGACGATCGACGCCGTCTCGCACGAGGGCATCCTGGAGGATCAGGGCAAGGATCCGGTGGAGTTCTTCGGCTACCGGGGCGTACCCCGCGACCACATCCTCAAGGACCAGATCGAGATCGCTCGCACACGTGAGCACATCGGACCAGGACCGCACGTCGTGACCGGACCGATCCATCTGCGCGGAGCGGAGGTCGGGGACGTCCTCAAGGTCGAGGTGCTCGACATCCGGCTGCGGGTGCCGTACGGCGTCGTCTCCAGCCGGCACGACCGCGGGGCGCTGCCGGGTATCTATCCGGACGCGTGGGAGGACGACCCGCGCTACCGCAAATACTTCAACCAGGGCGGCAACGTCAGCGTGTTCACCCCGGTTCGCACCCGGAACGACGAACTGGTCGGCGTCATGCCCGGCCCCACCCGTCCGCGGTTCCCGTTGAACCCCTTCATGGGCATCATGGGCGTGGCGCGGAACACCACCGGTATGGTCGACTCCGTCCCGCCGACCGACACCGGCGGCAACATGGACGTCAACGACTTCGGCATGGGCAGCGTCGTCTACCTGCCGATCCGGGTGCCGGGCGCCAAGTTCTTCATTGGTGACCCACACCAAGCCCAGGGCGACGGCGAGGTGGCACTGACCGCCATGGAGGGGTCGCTGCGTGGCACCTTCCGGCTCACCGTGATCAAGCCCGGCGGCCGGGCCCCGAAGATCGCCTTCTCATACCCCTTCGGTGAGACGGCCGATCACTGGATCCCGATCGGCCTCAGCGACCCGGACGGGAACCGCAATGGCAACATCACCGATCTGGACACGGCCATGCGCAAGGCTGTGATGAACGCCCTCCAGTTCCTCACCGAGGAGATGGGTATGGACGCGCCGGTGGCGTACACGTACCTGAGCGCAGCAGTGGACTTCCAGGTCTCACAGGTGGTGGACCGCACCAAGGGCATTCACGCGCTGATCCGCAAGAGCGACTTCGAGCGCTGGTAAGCCGGGGCGCCGGGAGGCGTCCTCACCCGAAGGGGCTAGTCCGCACGACGGACTAGCCCCTTCGGGCTATTCGGGTGCCGCTATTCGGGTGCCCGGCGGACGCATTGTTGTGCGGACAAGTGCGAGCCGAGTGATCGACAGATCTGGACAAAGGTGACGCCCAGCGCGCCGCCACAGGCTCGCGCAGGAGCCGGGCTGGAAGCCGGTGCCAGGGCGCTGACCTGCGCTTATTCGTTTTCGGGCCGGTGTTGGCGGTGGTCCGGCCGTCCCGACGTCGTCGCCGCCCTGATCAGACTGGATGATCCACTAACGACGGCAAACGGGTGACATTCCTCAGGTTGCCGGGCCCAGCGCCGAAACAGTCATTGTGCCGCTCCGCCGGATTCATCCGGTCCCGGAACGCAGACCTTCGTAGCTGTCGGCCCGTCTGGAGAATTGATATGCCTTCACGTTTTGTTTCATTCGCCGCCGTCACCGCCGTGAGCCTCGGCATGGCCGGCATGAGCACCGCCGCGGCCACCGCCGCCGGCGCCGGCTCGACTGCAACTGCCCCGGTGGCCGACTCGGTCGGTACCGCCGCGGTGGGTGCGAACGCCATCAACTGGCAGCGCGTCTACCGCCACAACTTCACCGACATGAAGAGCGTCGTGGCCTTCCAAACGGGCTCGACGGTCAACGGTCAGATCCGTCCGGACGACAACACCACGCAGGAGCTGCAGAAGCCCGTGGTGAAGTCGCTTGTCAGCATCGTCACGGACTCCTCCGCGGAGGACGGCAAGGCGCTGAGCGTGAACACCCGCAAGACGAACTTCCAGACGCCGACCGGCACCCGGTACGGCTGGGCCAACGGCCGCATGATGCTGTACGGCCACAACCAGGCGCCGCCGGTGAAGATCAAGGCCCGGATCAAGATGACCCCCTCGGTCATGGTGAAGAGCGCGGTCATGTGGTGGCCCGCCTCCGGCGGATGGAAGTGGGAGGTCGACTTCGCCGAGACCTTCGGCGGCGACAGCCTGACCAGTTACTGGGGGAGCCGGAAGCACGTCTCGCAGCGCTGGCACGCGGACCTCAACGGGGACGGTCAGGCACGGGAGCAACTGATCAAGAACCTGTGGGTCAACGCCGCCAAGTGGCACGTGTACGAGCTGACGATCACTCCCACGAAGATGTCCGTCGCGATCGACGGGGTCGAGCGGTACGCCACCACGGACCAGCGGTTCATCCCGAAGGACGCCGGCTTCTTCTCGATCGGCAAGGCGCTCAGCCACGTGCGCAGCGACCCGAGTCGGACCAACGACAGCGTGTACGTCGACTACGTCGAGTTCTCCCGGCCGGCTGCCTAGCCGCACACGACAGTCGAGCACGACGAAGAGGGCGGGTCTTCGGGCCCGCCCTCTTCTGCATGCAGGACCGCAGCATGCAGGTACCGCAGCTCACCTCGACGGGTTGAGGACGTCCGTCAGCCCGATGTGAACGGCTCGCTCCAACTGGGTGAACGTGCAGGAGGACGGATCGCGCTCCGGACGCCAGCGCCGGAACTGCGCGGTGTGCCGGAACCGGGTGCCCTCCATGTGGTCGTACGCCACCTCGACCACCAGCTCGGGCCGCAGCGGCTGCCAGGACAGGTCCTTGCCCGCGTTCCACCGGCTGGTGGCCCCCGGCATCCGTTCGGGTGCCTGCGCCGACGGGGAACCCCACTCCCGCCACGGGTGTCCGGAGAAGTCCTCGAGGCGGTACGGGGCCAGCTCGTCCAGTAGTTCCTTGCGCCGCTTGGCCGTGAACGACGCCGCGACACCAACGTGGAGCAGAACGCCGGTTTCGGCGTACAGGCCGAGCAGCAGCGACCCCACCACCGGCCCGGACTTGTGCCACCGGAATCCGGCCACGACGCAGTCGGCCGTGCGCGCGTGCTTCACCTTCAGCATCGCCCGCACGTCGGGCCGGTAGGGCTCGGACGTCGGCTTGGCCACCACGCCGTCCAGTCCCGCACCCTCGAACGTGGAGAACCACTCGCGGGCCACCTCGGGGGAGTCCGTCGCCGGTGTGAGGTGGACCGGCGGCGCGGCGCCGCGCAGAGCCTCGACGAGCGCCGCTCGGCGCTCGCCCAGCGGGCAGGACGTGTAGTCCTCGTTCCCGAGGGCGAGCAGGTCGAAGGCGACGAAGGACGCGGGCGTCTCGGCGGCGAGCTTGTTCACCCGCGATGCGGCGGGATGGATGCGCTGCAGCAGCGCCTCGAAGTCCAGCCCCGCCGGGCCGGCGATGATGATCTCCCCGTCGACCACACATCGCTCCGGCAGTTGCCGGCGGGCCGCCTCGACGATGTCGGGGAAGTAGCGGGTGAGCGGCCGCTCGTTGCGGCTGCCGAGCTCGACCTCGTCGCCGTCGCGGAACACGATGCACCGGAACCCGTCCCACTTGGGCTCGTACAACAGCGCGCCCGGTTGGGCGGGATCAGGCACGTCAGCCACCGCCTTCGCCAGCATCGGGGCCACCGGCGGCATCACGGGCAGGTCCACGCCAGAATGCTGCCATGCCTGACGAGCCGGCGGGTTCCGCGCCGCACGCCGACGCGCGGCCCTCCGCCGCGCCGTTCCCTACCGTGCCGTCCCCTCCCGCACCGTTTCCGGCCCGCCGCCGACGCTGGCTACGCCCACGAACGTTTCTCGCGCTGGCCGTGGCGGTGCTGCTGCTCGCGGTGTCAGGCGTCGGTTACGCCGGCTGGTACTACTCCAGCGAACTGCTGACGGTGCCCCACGGTGAGGTTCCGTTCGACCTGTGGGTGCTGGACGCCGACGCGAACTCGGTGACGCTGCCCCGCACCGAGGAGACGACGCAGCCTGGCACCTACGGTCTGCGCTGGCCCGGCGGGTCCGCCGTGCTGGGAGCCATCGAGAGCCAGGACGGCGATTCGGTCACCCGGGGGATGTCGCTGGTCAGCCCGGGGGCCCCGTCCGGCGAGGCCGACATGAACCGGGCGGTGTGGAACTCCGACCCGGCCCGGGACCTGGGTCTGGCGTTCCGGTCCGTCGCGGTGCCCACGCCGCTGGGCGACATGCCGGCCTGGCACGTTCCCGCGCGCGGGAAGACCTGGGCCGTCCTGGTGCACGGCCGGGGCGGCAGCCGGGCCGAGGGCCTGCGGGTGATGCCCGCGCTGCACCGGGCCGGCCTGCCGGTCCTGGCCATCAGCTACCGCAACGACGAGGGAGCGCCGACGGGCCCTGATGGGCTCTACCACCTCGGGCACAGCGAGTGGCGCGACCTGGAGGCGGCGGTGCGATACGCACGCGCTGAGGGAGCGCAACGGGTGGTGTTGTACGGCTACTCCATGGGCGGGGCGATCGTCGGCGCCTTCCTCGACCGCTCGGCGCAGGCCGAGCACGTCGCCGCCGTCGTGCTCGACGCGCCGGTGGCCGACTGGCGTGCCACGCTCGACCTGCAGGCAGCGGCGCGTGACCTGCCCTCACCGCTCACCACCGTGGCGGAGTTCATCGTCGAGCGCCGGATCGGCATCGACTTCGACGAGTTCGATCTGCCCCGGCACGGCGAGCAGTTCCGCCGGCCGACGCTGGTCTTCCACGGCACGGACGACAGCACCGTGCCCATCGGGCCGTCCCGGGCGTTCGCGCGGCGGCACCGCGACGTGGTGACGTTCTCCGAGGTAGCCGGCGCCGAGCACACCGGTGCGTGGAATGTCGATCCGGCCCGGTACGAGCGCCAGCTCACGGATTTCCTGGCCGACGCACTGTGACGTGGCCCGGCGTCCGCGCCGGTCTGCGCCGGTCGAGCCCGTACCTGCTGGCTGCCCTTCTCGCGACTGCCGGCACCGCGCATCTGCTCGCCCCGGAGCCGTACGCCCGGATCGTGCCGCGCCAGCTTCCGGCGCCCACCGCACTGGTGTACCTCAGCGGGGTGGCCGAGCTCGCCTGCGCCGGCGGTCTGCTGTTTACGCGGACCCGCCGGGCCGCGGCGATCAGCACCGCGGTGCTGTTCGTCGCGGTCTTCCCCGCCAACGTGCAGATGGCCGTGGACGCGACCGGCCGATCTCCGGGCTACCAGACGCTCACCTGGGCCCGCCTGCCGCTGCAGATTCCGCTGATCGCGTGGGCGGTCCAGGCGGCCCGCGCAGCCGCTCCGTCCAGCGGATGGGCGGGGGGGCGGGCACGGCCCACGCGTCAGTAACGGGCTCAGCGCGTGTAGCGCAGGAACAGCACGCCGTCGTCCTCGAGCAGGTGTGCGAGCTGGAGCCGTCCGGCGGACGCGGGCGGACCCTGCGCGATGCGCAGCGCGGTGCCGCCCACCAGCACCGGGGAGACGGTGAGGCACAGCTCGTCCAGCAGGCCTGCCGCCAGGACCTGGCCCAGCAGCGTCGGTCCGCCTTCGCAGAGCACGTGTTGCAGGCCCCGCTCGTACAGCGCCTGGACGGCCAGAGCGACATCGACGGACCCCTCGCCACAGTCCGCCACGTCGGCGACGCCGTCCAGGGCGGCCCGGCGGTCGGCAGGTGCCGACGTGCAGGTGAGCACTATCGTCGGTCGCTCCGCGGCGGTGAAAAGCTCAGCCGCCGGGTCGAGGTCAAGGCGGGCGCTGACGACCGCGATCGCGGGCGTCTCCGCGAGCCCCGCAGCGCGCCGCCGTCGTCGGCGTTGCGGGCTGGGGCGGGCGGGGCCGTAGCGCTCGGCGCGGGCCGTGCCCGCACCCACGAGTACCACGTCGGACAGCCCGCGCAGCAGGGAAAGTACCCGCCGGTCCGCGGCGCCGGACAGGCCCGCCGAATGGCCGTCCAGCTGTGCCGCCCCGTCAGCGCTGGCGACCATGTTGGCCCGCAGATGTGGCCGCCCGGGTAGCGCGTACGCCGCGTCCAGATCCACCTGCTCGCGAATCTCGGGAAGCAGCTGCCGCACCGCCGCAGTCAACCACGCGCCGGGTCACACAGCGGCCGGGCGACAGCCCAATCTTCTGTCCGTGGCCGCATTGGACGGCTACAGGTCGGTGCGGCGCCGCCGATGACAGGGGGGTGCCGCCGACCAGCATGCTCGTCCGCCTGCTGTACGCAGTAATGCCGCTGCTCACGGCTGCGGCGCTGGCCGTCTCCGCTGGCGTGGCCGGAGCCGCCGGCAGCGGCCAGGTGCCCTGGGAGGCGGCGGTCACCAAAGGCAGTGACTTCGTGGCAGCCGCCGCAGACGCCCCGACCTCCACCGCGGTCGTGACCCTGCCGATCGCCTTCCCGGTGATCGGTGCCGCCACCTTCTCCGACACCTACCTCGCGTGCCGCGACGACTGCGCCCGCAAGCATCTCGGCCAGGACGTGATGGCGGCGAAGATGTCCCAGCTCGTCGCCACCGAGACAGGGGTGATCTCCTACCTGCGGCGCGAGACCTCCACGGGCGGTGGCAACTACCTCTCCCTGCGGGGAGACTCCGGCTGGTCGTACAACTACATCCATCTCAACAACGACACCCCTGGGACCGACGACGGCCTGGGCACCAGCCGCTACTCGTTCGCTCCCGGACTGCGCGCCGGGCTACGCGTCGTGCGGGGGCAGCTGCTCGGCTGGGTCGGCGACAGCGGCAACGCGGAGAGCACGTCCCCGCACCTGCACATCGAACTGCGCAACGGCGACGCCTGGACGGGCACCGTCTACAACCCTTACGCCTCCCTGAAAGCCGCCCCCCGGTTGACGACGCCGACGTCCCCCTCCGCTCCGCACGCCGTGGGCACCCTGGTGACAACCGCTGCCGGTCCGGGCTGGGCGGTTGTCGCGCCGGACAAGACCAAGCAGTCGATCAGCGCGACGGTGCTGGCCGCGAACGGCTACCGCGCGTCCAGCGTGCTGTCGCTGTCGCCGGCCGAGTTCGGAAGCTACCGCACGCTGCCCAGCTGGACCCCGCCTCGCGACGGGGTGGTCGCCCGGATCCGGCGAACCAGTTGTGGGTGGTGACTGGGGGAACCCGGATCCGCGTGACGTCGGCCGAGCTACCGGCGCTGGGCATCGACCCCGCTGTCGTCGTCCCGCTCACCGCCGCCGACCTGGCGCTGCTGCCGATCTCGACAGCCTCGCCGGGAACCAACTGGCGTGACGGCTCGCTCGTGCGCATGTCCGACGCCGCCGGTGTCTGGTACATCGACGGTGCCGTCCGCCGTCCGGTGCCGGATCAGGCCACGATGATCTCCCACGGTTGGACGGCGGCTGCGGTGCGCGTGCTGCCGGGCACCGCCGACGACACCGGCGCGCCCGACATCGCGTCTCCCCTGATCATCCGGGACGGTGCCATGGTGATCACCCCCACCGGCACGGTGGGTCAGGTCAGCGCCGGCCAGTTCCGCTGGCTGCCGAACTGGAGCATCGGGCAGCTGTACGGGCTGAACAAGCTTCCGCTTTTTTCGATCAGCGCCGCCGCCGCCGCGCTTCTCCCGGCCGGACCTGCGCTGCCCTAGCAGCGTCAGGATCGCCCGTTGCGCCCGCGTACCGCTTCCACGATCCGGCGGCCGCTCCAGGGGGCGGGTCGCAGTGCAGCGGTGGGCCGCCCGGCCCGGGTGGCAAGCCCGTCCAGCAGGTCCAGCAGCGCCGCCCGGGCGTCGACCTGTGGCCGCCAGCCGAGCTCCCGCTCCGCTCGCGAGGTGTCCAGCAGCGGGACGCCCATTGCCAGGTCGATCCATCCGGGGTCGGTGGGGTGAAGGTGCAGCTGCCAGCTCACCGACACCGCCGCCCGCAGCAGCCAGCCCGGTAGCGGCAGCGCCCGCCCACCGATTGCCTCCGCTACGGATTCGCGGTCGAGCACGGGCGCGGCAGCCAGGTTGAACGCCCCCCGCGCGTCGGGCTCGAGCGCGCAACGGACGAACGCCCGGGCCGCGTCCGAGGTGGACAGCGCCTGCACCCGCAGCCCGGCCGGCGCGGGCACCACGGGCAGCAGCGCCCGACGAATCAGCGGCAGCGGCACGAGGGGGCCCAGGAAGTACCGCGAGATCGCGCTTCCGGCGTCCCGCTGCAGCATCAGTCCCGGACGCAGCCGCACCACCCGTAGCTGTGGTTGGGCGGCCTCCAGTTCGTCCAGCATGCGTTCGGCGGCCACCTTGTGCCGGGAGTACGGCGAGGTGGAGATCCCGCCCGTCGGCCAGCTCTCCAGCACGGGGGAGTGCTTCGGGCCGGGGGAGTAGGCGCCGACCGAGGACGCGTGCACGATCGCCGGGACGCCGGCCGCCACAAGTGCCCGCAGCACCGCTGCCGTTCCGTCGAGGTTGGCGCGGGCCATCACATCCACCCGGTGGCTCGGCTGGATCAGCCAGGCCAGGTGGATCACCGCGTCCGCGCCGCGAAAGACCTCGGTCAGGCGCTCGGCGGCGACCGGCCCACCAATATCCAGCGCGACCCACTCCACGCGCCCGGTGTCGGCGGGAGGGCGGCGGGCGATGCCGGCGACCGCCGTGACCCGCGGGTCAGCGGTCAGCAGGGACAGGATCTCGGTGCCGACGTTGCCGCTGGCTCCGGTCACGACGATGCGCACCGTCCGGTCGTATCCGGCAATCCCCGCCGTCAACCGCTCGGCGGCGGCCGCATCGTGGAGCCGCCCTCAGCGGCGCTCATTGCGCAACAGACGTACGGCACCTTCCCGGTCGGTCACCCTCAGCTTCCGCAGAATGGCCGAAACGTGCGTGCGCACGGTCACCGGGCTGACGAACAGGCGACCGGCCATGTCCTCGGTCGACAGTCCCTGCGACATCAGGTCCAGCACCTCCGCCTCCCGGGGCGTCAGCGTCTCGGGCGAAGCTCGGGGCGCCAGAATCCGACGGCGCTCGGGCTTGGCGCGAAACTGTTGCACGATCTTGAGCACCAGCGCCCGCGGCAGCGCCGCCTCGCCGGACAGCACCCCGTGCAGCGCGTGCCCGAGCCGGTTGGGGTCCATGTCCTTCAGCAGGTAGCCCGAAGCACCGGCACGCAGAGCGCTGAACAGGTCCTCGTCGTCGCGCGACGCCGTCAGCATCACGACCACGGCGTCCGGCACCGAGCGCGTTATCTCGGCAGCCGCCCAGATCCCCCCGCCAGGCATGTTGATGTCGAGCAGGCATACGTCCGGTAGATGTCGCTGGGCGGCGGCAACGGCCTGCGCGGCGTCGGGCACGTCGGCCACCACGGACCAGGTTTTGCTCTCCAGTGCGGCACGTACGCCGGCACGGGTCGCCGGATGATCGTCGGCGATGACCACCCGCAGCTCGCGGGTCACGTCCACGTCACCTGCACAGTCGTCCCCTTTCCGCGCGTCGACGCGATGGAGAGAGTGGCTCCCAGCGCCTGAGCGCGCTCACGCATGCTGGTGATCCCGAACCCCCCGTTACGTGAGTCGGCCCGTGCGCCCGCATCGAAGCCCCGCCCGTCGTCGGTGATCGACAGGCACAGGGGCTGCGCCCTCAGCGCCACGACGATGCGGGACGCCGCGCCGTGTCGTACCGCGTTGCGCACCGCCTCCCCGGTGATCCGCAGCAGTGCCTCTCGCTGCTCGGCTGTCACCGCGGCTGCAGGGTCGAGATGGGCGACCACCGGAACCTCGTACCGGCTGGCCAGCTCCTCCGCGCTCTGGCGCAGGATGTTGACGAATGGCTCGTTCACCGGACGCGTCAGAGCGGCGATCGCCCGCCGCGCCTCATCGAGGGCGCGACCGGCAGCGCCGCCGATCCGTTCGACGGCCAGGTCGTCTGCGGGATGAGCGGCCAGGTGGCGTGACTGGGACCAGATGTACGTCAGTTCCTGCGTCAGACCGTCGTGCAGGTCGCGGGCCATGCGCCGCCGGTCCTCGAGCACCGCTGCCTGCGTGCGCAGCTCCCAGTACGAGCGGATCTCCCGGCTGGCTCCGACGAGCATCATCAGGTAGAAGCCCAGCCGCAGCACGTCGCCGGTGTAGACGTAGTCGGTGTACAGCGACGGAACGAGCAGGTAGTGCACTCGCGCGAAGGCCGCCAGCACGCAGCCGGCACCGACCCAGCGCATCAATTCGTCACCGGTACGGCCGGCCTGCCGAGTGAAAGCGACGGCCGCAATTGCGTAGAGCACCCCGCTCAGTGCCTGCACCGCCAGGACGGCCCGGTGGGTCTCGAGCCTGGGACGCGATGTGTCGCCGATGCCGCCCGACAAGTCCACCAACGGCGGCAACTGGCCGCCCCACACCACGCTGGCAAACGTCAGGGTGAGGACCACCGCGGCCAGCGGGACGATCAGCCGCCGTGCCCCGCCAGTCACGAGCCGGGACGCCGGGGTCAGCGCCGCCGCCGCGAGCAACAGCGTTCCCACCAGCCGGACCGCCAGGGGCGCCCATCGGCTCAGCGAACTGTCCTGATCGAGTACCACAGCGGCCGGAACAGCGGTGAGCACCAGGTTGGCGACCGCCACCGTGCCGAGGGCCAGCACCAGGAGCAGCTCCTGCACCCGCCTGCTGTGCCGGAACCGTCCGTAGATGAGGTACCCGACCAGCAGCGCGACGAGTGCGTTCGCCGTCTCCAGCACCACGTGCAGGGTGGGGGCACGATAAGCGAACCCGACGAATGGCAGCGTCACCACGGTGATCGTCCCGGCAGTGGCCAGGACGGCGACGCGGCGCGCCAGGGTGCCGGGAGCTGCGCCGCCGGCTGTTGTGGCGGCGATGGTGCACCTCCGGGAGCCTCTGACAGGGTGGTGGACGGAAGGCAGCTCCCGCCAGAGCTGTTCGAGTGAACCTGCCGGAACGATACGCGCAGATTGGGCGCGGCGGCCCCGGCGGCTCTCGGCAGGGCCCGGACCTCGCAGTGGACGGCCGCCGTAGTTCAGGCGCCGGCGACGATCGCGACGGTCTCGGGCGCCACGACGGCCGCCACGTCGTCCAGCCGGCAGGTCCCCGAGGCGAGCAACAGCTGGGCCGGTCCGGAAAGGGGCAGTAGGCGCTCCTCGGTGCTCAAGTTGCACAGCACCGAGATCCCGTTCCGACGCATCACCAGCCACCGCTGCTGCTCGTTGTAGTCCACCTCCACGCGGTCCAGCCGGCCGTCGGTGAGCTCCGGCCATACGCGCCGCAGCCGGCACAGATCCCGGTACCACGTCAGCAGCTCGGTGTGCGCGCCCTCGGCGGCCTCCGCCCAGTTCAGTTTGGAGCGACGGAAGGTCTCCGGATCCTGCGGGTCGGGGACCTCCTCGGGGCCCCAGCCGTGCGAGGTGAACTCCGCGCGCCGCCCCTCCCGGACCAGGGCGCCGAGATCGGGGTCGTGGTCGGTGAAGAACTGCCACGGGGTGCTCGCGCCCCACTCCTCACCCATCCACAGCATCGGGGTGAAGGGGCCGGTCAGGACGAGGGCCGCGCCGATCTTCAACAGCCCGGGGCTGAGTGAGGCGCTGATGCGGTCGCCCTGGGCGCGGTTGCCGACCTGGTCGTGATCCTGCAGGTAGGCCAGAAAGCGCCATCCGGGGGTGCGTTCCCGGTCGACGGGGCGGCCGTGATCGCGGCCGCGGAAGGTGGACCAGCTGCCGTCGTGCACGAACACCGACGTGAGAACCTTGGCCAGCGTGCTCAGGGACCCGAAGTCGACGTAGTAGCCCTGCCGCTCACCGGTCAGTGCCGAGTGCAGCGCATGGTGGATGTCGTCCGCCCACTGCGCGTCCAGTCCGTAGCCCCCGGCCTCGCGCGAGGTGACAAGCCGCGGGTCGTTCAGGTCGCTCTCGGCGATCAGGAACAGCGGCCGCCCGACGTGCGCGGCAAGCGCCGCCACCTCGGCGGACATCTCCTCCAGCAGGTGGGTCGCCCTGTCGTCCTGCAGGGCGTGCACGGCATCGAGGCGCAGCCCGTCGATGTGGTAGTCCCGCAGCCACATCCGGACGTTGTCCAGAACAAAGGCGCGGACCTCGTTCGAGCCGGCGGCGTCCAGGTTGACCGCCGGCCCCCAGGGTGTGGTGTGGGTGTCGGTGAAGTACGGCCCGAACTGGCTCAGGTAGTTACCGGCCGGCCCCAGGTGGTTGTAGACCACATCCATCACGACGCCGACGCCCCGCGCGTGGCAGGCGTCCACGAAGCGCTTCAGCCCGTCGGGGCCGCCGTAGGAGTGCTGCACGGCGTACAGCCCCACGCCGTCGTAGCCCCAACCGTGCTCCCCGGGGAACGCGTTCACCGGCAGCAGCTCGACGGCGCCGACCCCGAGGTCGACGAGGTGGTCGAGTTTCCCGATGGCGGCGTCGAAGGTGCCCTCGTCGGTGAACGTGCCGACGTGCAGCTCGTAGATGACAGCGCCCGGCAGCGGAACTCCCCGCCACAGCTGGTCCGACCACGGGAAGGCGCCGAAATCGACGACGCGGCTCGGGCCGTGCACGCCGTGCGGCTGCCACGCCGACCGCGGATCGGGCAGCGGAGGCCCGTCGTCGATCGAGAAGGCGTAGTCCGTGCCCGCGTTCACCGGCTCGTCCAGCTCCCACCAGCCGTCGGCCCGCGCCGCCGTCATCGGACGGCGGTCGTCGCCGAGAACCGCCGCCACCGACTCGGCCCCGGGCGCCCACACTCGTAGCGAAGCAGTCACGAGGCTTCCTCTTCCCGAATCAGTAGCGCCACCGGGAAGTCGGCGAGCACATCAGCGACGCCGACGCGTCCGCCGTCCACCACAGCCCCGGTGAGCGCATTGCGCCACCGTCCGTCCGGCAGCTCCACCGTGGTGTCGTTCCAGCCACCGTGCCGTCGTAGCCCGACCACCAGCCGCGGTGCCAGCGTGCACAGTTGGTTCCCCCGAACGAACCCGACGAGGTGCTCGGCCGCCGAGCCGGCCACCGTGAGCGGCGCGTAGGTTCCGTCCGCGCCGAAGGCTGCCGGATGCTGCCGGCGGGCCCGCAGCGCGCGGCTGACCACGAGCAGCTTGGCGGCCCCCGTGCCGTCCACATCCGGAACGGCGGAGCCGGTGTCGAGCTCGGCGAGCAGTCGCCGGCGCGTCTCGTAGTCGACCGGCCGCCGGTTGTCCGGGTCCACCAGCGACAGGTCCCACAGCTCGGACCCCTGGTAGACGTCCGGCACCCCTGGCATCGTCAGCTGCACCAGCTTGGCCGCGAGGCTGTTGATCCACCCGGGCAGCAGCAGCTCGTCGGTGACGAAGGCCTCCACGGACTGCATCAGCACCGGATCGTCGAGCACCCCACGCACGAACCGGGCCAGCGCCTCGTCGTACGCCTGGTCCGGATCGGTCCAAGAGGTGTGCAGCTTGGCCTCACGGGACGCCTTCTCCAGATAGGCGAGGGCCCGGTCCGCCGGAAGCGGCCAGGCGCCCACCAACGTCTGCCAGAACAGGTACTCCGTCGGACCGTCCGGCCAGCTCCCGGTGCGGTGCCGTGCCGCCGCAGCTCGCCAGTACGTGACGGCATCCGCCCAGCCGGCGGGCATCTCCGACAGCACCGCGATCCGGGCGCGCACGTCCTCGGATCGCTTGGTGTCGTGGGTGGACAGGGTGGTCATGGTGGCAGGCCAGTCGCGCTGCATTTGTTCGCAGCGCTTGGCGAACTCCTGCGGCGATCCGCCGAACGCGCCAGGGTCGCCGCCCACCTCGTTGAGGGCCGTGAATCGCAGGTAGCGGTAGAACGCGGTGTCCTCGAGGCCCTTGGCCATGACGGGCCCGGTCGTTTGCTGGAACCGGGTGACGAACTCGGACGCCGCGGCGGCGGCCGGCGTGTCCGACGCCGAGGTTCCGGCGCGTCCCAGGGCCGCCTCGCGGATCAGCGCGATCTGAGCGGCGCGCGCCGGTAGCCGCTCGGTAGCGCGGGACACGGCCGCGTCCAGCCGGCCGAGCGCCACGGGATCCGGCTCCTCGCCCTGCCGCACGTACGCGCGGTAGACGGGGGTCGCCGTGAGGACCTCGACCAGCGCCTCGCGCAGCCAGCGTTCCGGGTTGTCCCGCAGGGTCGGGTCCGCCCGGCAGATCGTTCCCAGCAGTCGCACCAGCCGGTTGACCTCGGCGGACAGGATGTCGCGGACGACCAGTCGCTTCGCATCCTCGACCACCTGCGCCAGTGCGGTGTCGGCGCCCGTCACCGCCTCGTACAGGGCGGTGAAGGCGGATTCGTTCGCTGGATCGATGGACAGGCTGAGCACTGAGTTCAGCGCGTCGTACCCGGTGGTTCCGGCGCAGGCCCAGTCCGGCGGCAGCTGCTCACCATGCTCCAGGATCTTCTCCGCCACCACCCAGGCGCCGCCGGTGCGCTCGGCGAGCCGGTCCAGATAGCCCTGGGGATCGGCGAGCCCATCGGGGTGGTCAATTCGCAGGCCGGACAGCACGCCCTCGTCCAGCAGCGACAGCACCTTTTCGTGGGTGGCGTCGAAGACCGCCGGCTCCTCCACGCGCACGCCGGCCAGCGTGGTCACGTCGAAGAACCGGCGGTAGTTCAGCTCCTCGGCCGCAACCCGCCAGTACGCCAGGCGGTAGTGCTGCGCGGCGAGCAGATCCACCAGGTCGCCGCGCCGGTCCGCCGTTCCGGGTGCGAGCGGGAAGACGTGGTCGTAGTAACGCAGCACCGGTTCGCCGCCGGGCCCACTGTCGGGTCCACTGGCTTCGACGCTGAGCTCGCCGTCCCGGATGCACTCGCCGAGCGGGCGGCCGAGCACCGGCAGCAGCACCTGCCCCGGGTTGTCCGGGGACTGCCAGTCGATGTCGAACCACGGCGCATGCGGCGACTGCGGACCGAGGCGCAGCACGTCCCACCACTGGGCGTTCAGCGACTCAGGAACCGGCACGGTCATGTGGTTGGGCACCACGTCCAGCACTGCCCGCATGCCCGCCGCTCGCAGCCGGTCCGACACCTGCCGAAGCTTGTCCTCGCCACCCAGCTCCGGTGACACCTCGGCGTGGTCGGTGACGTCGTAGCCGTGCGCCGAGCCGGGGGAGGCGGTCAGGAAGGGGGAGAAGTACAGGGTCTCCACGCCGAGGTCGGCGAGGTAGTCGATGATTCGCGCCGTCTGCTCGAACCCGAACTCGGCCCGCAGCTGCACCCGATACGTCGACAGCGGTGCCGACCGGTCGTCAGCGGGAAGGTGGTCGCTCACCTAGAAGGCCCGCTTGAGCAGGAGCAGCGACCGGGCGTCCACGGTCAGCTCCTCCAGCGGCTTGAGTGTCTCCTCCGGCGATACCAGCGGCGCCGCGGTGTCGATCACCACGTGCCATCCCTCGCCGAACTCTTGGGGGGGCATGGTGAACGGCAGGTCGTCGTGGTGGGCGTTGAAAATCATCAAGAAGCTGTCGTCCACCAGGCGCTGGCCGCGGGCATCGGGGTCCGGAATGCCGTGGCCGTTGAGGAAGACCGCGAAAGTCTTGGCGAAGCCGGCGTTCCAGTCCTCATCGGACATTTGCTCACCGGCGAAGGTCAGCCAGACGATGTCGTCGATACCCCGGGAACCACGCACCGGCCGGCCCTGGAAGTACCGGCGCCGGCGGAACACGTGGTGGTCGTGCCGCAATTTGGCGAGCTTGCCCGTGAACTCGACCATCGCCCAGTTCTCCCGGACGTCGCTCCAGTCCAACCAGGACAGCTCGTTGTCCTGGCAGTAGACGTTGTTGTTGCCCTGCTGCGTACGGCCCATCTCGTCGCCGTGCAGCACCATCGGCACGCCCTGGCTCAGCAGCAGAGTCGCGAGGTAGTTCCGCTTCTGCTGCTCGCGCAGCGCGATGACCTCGAGGTCGTCCGTCGGACCTTCCACACCGCAGTTCCAGGAGCGGTTGTGGCTCTCGCCGTCGTTGTTGCCCTCGCCGTTCGCCTCGTTGTGCTTGTCGTTGTACGACACCAGATCGTGCAGCGTGAATCCGTCGTGCGCGGTGACGAAGTTGATGGACGCGAACGGTCGTCGACCGTTGTGCTCGTACAGGTCCGACGAGCCGGTCAGCCGGGACGCGAACTCACCGATCGTCGCCCCCTCGCCCCGCCAGAAATCCCGGACGGTGTCGCGGTACTTGCCGTTCCATTCGGTCCACAGCGGCGGGAAGTTGCCGACCTGGTAGCCACCCTCGCCGACGTCCCACGGCTCCGCGATGAGCTTCACCTGGGAGACGACCGGGTCCTGCTGCACCAGATCGAAGAAGGCCGACAGCCGGTCGACGTCATAGAACTCGCGCGCCAGGGTGGACGCAAGGTCGAAGCGGAAGCCGTCCACGTGCATCTCGGTCACCCAGTAGCGCAGCGAGTCCATGATCAGCTGAAGCACGTGCGGGTGCCGGACGTACATGGAGTTTCCGGTGCCGGTGTAATCCATGTAGTACTGCGGGTCGTCCTCGACGAGTCGGTAGTACGCCGCGTTGTCGATGCCACGAAAGGACAGCGTCGGGCCCATGTGGTTGCCCTCGGCCGTGTGGTTGTAGACCACGTCGAGGATCACCTCGATGCCCGCCTTGTGCAGCTCCTTCACCATCGCCTTGAACTCCTGCACCTGCTGGCCGTTCTGGCCGGTCGCGGAGTACGCGTTGTGCGGCGCGAGGAAACCGATGGTGTTGTAGCCCCAGTAGTTGCTGAGGTTCTTCTCCAGCAGGTGGTGGTCCTGGACGAACTGGTGGACCGGCATCAGCTCGACGGCGGTGATTCCAAGCTTCTTGTAGTGCTCGATCATCACGGGATCCGCCACCGCGGCGTACGTGCCGCGGATCTCCTCGGGAATTCCGGGGTGAGTTTTCGTCAGCCCCTTGACATGCGCCTCGTAGATCAGGCTCTCGTTGTACGGCGTCCGCGGGTGACGGTCCGAGTCCCAGTCGAAGTACGGGTTGATCACTACCGACTTCATCATGTGCGCGCCGCTGTCGCCGTCGTTGCGCTTGCCCGGGTCGGCGAACGTGTAGCCGAACAGGGACTCGTCCCAGTCGATGTCGCCCTCGCAGGCCTTCGCGTACGGGTCGAGCAGCAACTTGGCCGGATTGCAGCGGTGCCCAGACGCAGGGTCATAGGGGCCGTCGACCCGGTAGCCGTAGCGCTGCCCTGGCCCGATGTTGGGCAGGTAACAGTGCCAGACGAGGGCGTCCTTTTCGGGCAGGTCGATGCGCGTTTCCGTGCCGTCCGCCTCGAACAGGCACAGCTGGACGCGTTCGGCCACCTCGGAGAAGAGCGCGAAGTTGGTGCCGGTGCCGTCGTAGGTCGCCCCGAGCGGGTACGGGTGACCGGGCCAGACCATCACCGCGTGCTCCCGTCGCCGAGCGTGGAGCAGTAGCGGTCCGTCATGGGGTGGTTCCTTCGTGTCGTGCGGCGTTCCATCGAATGGCCCAGCGCGTGGTGATCAGTTGGTGGTGGTACCGGCGCATCCGTCATTCCGTCGCCCTGGTGCCCGTTCGCGCAGCATGACGGTTACCCGTTCGCGTAGCGCAGCAGGGCTCCGGCTCCTTCAGTCGGCGCGTCGGGGGACTCCGGCGGCACGACCGTGACGCCGGCCGCCGTCGCGGCCGCGGCGCGGAGCAGAACGTCGACCATACGGCCTTCCTGCGGCGCCTCCACTCCAAGGTCCTTCAGCTGTCCGGGACGCGACGCGAGCAACAGTGGCTCCGGGCCGAAGTACGCCGTGCGGCTCTCGTCCACGTCGTCGCGCAGGACCAGGATGTCGGCCTGTGCCCGCCGGAGGGCCTCGATCGTCGCCTCGATCCCGTCGGCCGCGCGGTCCTGCTGCCCGCGCTCCTCGGCGAAGCTGGCCAGCACCTGCTGGTTGTCGCGTGCGGCTCGCTCCACGAGGGCCGTCTGGACGTGCTCATGCATGGTCTCCGTGTCAACCTCGGCGCCGCGTCCGCCGGGGACCACGACGTACCGGTCTTGGAGTCGCTGGGGGAGATGCTCGCCGAGCAGCGTGACGGCGCGGACATCCCCGGCAGCGATGATCAGGGGGCTGCCCGTGTCGTCCGCCAGAGTAGTGGCCGCGTCGGCGATGTCCCTGGCGCTGGCCTCCCAGTTGTTCTGGATCGTGTGCTCGTAACGCCGAGTCGACCAGCCGCCCTTGCCGGTCTTGTGCCAGGGGTGCCGGCCGGTGTCGACGGTCTCGGTCTCCACCGCGCCGGCTTGCTTGGTGGTGAAGGTCAGGAGCTCCGCGCCGAGCCGGTCGGCGAGCACCAGCACGTGCGGTATCCGCATGTCCAGGGCCCGGCAGTAGGGAAGTAGACGCGGCAGCGCCGAGACCTCGACGATCTCGGTCTGCGGTCGGTCCGGCAGTGACTCGGCCAGCAGCACCTTTCCGCCCGCAGCGACCAGAACTCTGGTGTTGCCCTCAGGGTGCCCGCCCCGAGCGGCGTCGAGAGCTTCGATCGTGGCTGCGTCGACCCCGAGATCGGCCAGTTCCCGGTGCAGGTTCTTCCAGCGCAGGTCGTAGCGCTCGGCGGCGTCCGGGACATCGCTGACAGTCTCGAGATAGAGCGTCACGAACGGGCCTTCGCTCGCGTATACCTGGGCCAGGCCAGTCAGGTCCACCGTTGCTCCTCGTCCAGATGTTGGCGGTTTCAGCCGTGTTCGGGTTATGCGTGCGCTGCCGCGCTCGGCTCCGGGCCGGCTCGGGTGCAGCGGCGGGCCGTGCGCCACTTTGTGCTTGTCTCCCCGCGTCCGGTCGGGTTAAGCCTGCGCTCCCGCCGTTCGGATCGACGCGTGTCGCGGCACCGAGATCAGCCTCTGGGGACCGGCACACCGCCTACCGTTGGCTCGGTGGATGCCCGGACCAGCCCCGCCGATGTGGTTGCCGCAGCGTCCGGACAAGCGACGGCACCGGGCGCCAGCGGGCCTGCCGGCGCTCGGCTCCGGCGCCGGGGGGATCAGCTGGGGCCGTTCTCCATGGCCGGTACGGCGCTTCTTGCGCGATGCACCGCGCGTGAGTTCTGGAAGGACCGGGTGCTGGGGCTGTCGGCCGAAGTGGCCTTCTGGCAGTTGCTGTCGCTGCCGGCCATGCTGCTGGCGCTCATGGGGACCATCGGGTACTTCACTCCGCAGTTCGGTGCGGAGAACGTGGCGAAGGTCGAGAGCACGATTCTGGACGCCGCCGAGGCAGCGATCTCCGCCCGGGCGGTAACGGAACTGGTGCAGCCGGCCGTACACAGTGTGCTGACGGACGGCCGCGCCGATGTGGTGTCGGTGAGCTTTCTCATCGCGCTGTGGACGGGCTCGTCGGCGATGAGCACCTTCGTGAACACGATCACGATCGCGTACAACCTCCGGGAGCACCGCTCGGCGGTGCGCAGCCGGTTGCTTGCGCTGTGGCTGTTCCTGGGCGGCGTGGCGGTCTCCGTCGTGGTGCTTCCCGCCCTGGTCCTGGGCCCTGACCTGATCAGTCGCTTCACGCCAGCCGTGTTCCGTTCGACGGTGCACGCGGTGGCCGTGGCGGCCTACTGGCCCCTGGCGGTGGTGGGGGCGCTGGCTTCGCTGATGACGCTGTACCACCTGGCCCTGCCGGTGCGACCACCGTGGCGCCGGGGGTTTGCCGGCGCCGTACTGGCGCTGTGTGTGTGGCTGCTGGGCTCGTACGGACTCCGCGCGTGGGCGGCGTACGTCGCGGCCGAGGACTCGCCGTATCGGTCGATGTCTGCGCCGATCGTCGTGCTGGTGTTCTTCTACGTCATCGGGCTCGGCATTCTGCTCGGCGCGGAGCTCAATGCCGAGAGCGACCGGCTCTGGCCCTCGCCGGAGACCGCGGGGGCGAGGGCCCAGCGCCGCCCGTCAGGCAGCCGTTTGGTGCAGGCCGCGTATCGCACGGCAGATCGCGCACGACGTAGCTGAAGCGGCGGACTAGCTGAAGCGGCGGGCGGGCTAGCTGAAGCGGCGGACTAGCTGAAGCGGCGGACGTAGCCGGGTCCACGGCCCGTTGACAGCCTCGTGCGCCGCCCGCCGTCAGGCTACGGGGCGCAGCCGTCCGGTCGGCCCCGACCGGCGGCCGCTGTGGGAGTCGCGTAGCTCCGTGGCCCGGTGCAGCATCGGCCCAACCGCAAGGGCGACGACCAGACTGACAAGGATCCAGCTGACGAACCCCATGAGGATCATCATTGCTACCTCCGCGCCACCGGGGTCAGGGGGCCGGTGGCGTGTCGGTCGGCGGATGACCGCCGGCCGTGAACCGATCCACGGACGATGCGACGAGCCACGACGCTGTCCGCACTCCTAGTTTCCCGGAATTCGGCGCCTGTATGTCCTTCTCCACAGTTACGCATCACTATCTGATCCGCTACAGAGCGTGCTTCCTCCGTGATCGAGGGCCTGGCCCAGCGCCCCGTGCGGTGCAACATGGCAATCGGCGGAAGGCCATCGTGGTGCGGGATGCAGCTCACAACGCGCCGAGGCCGACGCAGAAGCTGGGCCGTCCCCGGAGTTGGTACGTCAGCTCTGGGGTGGGGACGTGCCGATAGACAGGGGTTGACCGGCTGTCGTGGACCAGCCGGCGAGAGGCTGCGCTGAACGGCCCGCGGCCGGCACCGTCACGGCGCCGTGGCGCCGCTTTCCGACGCGGAGGCGGGTTTCAGGGCGCTCCAGCACCGGCGGCGCCGGTGGCTGCGACGCGGATAAAGGTTCCGATGGCGAGGGCCAGCACGGCTGACGGCGCGATCCAGGCGCCGGCAAAGATCAGTGCGAGAACGACGCCCCCGCGCGCAGCCACGCGCGACCGCCTGGAGCCGCTGCCCGTGCGCGCGGATGCAGGCGTTGCGGACATCGCGCCCTCGCGTGCCCTGACCTGCTCTTCGCTGTGTGGGCGATAGTGGTGTCGAACCACTGACCTCTACCGTGTCAAGGTAAATCAGGCGGGAGCCTTGATCTGGGCGGATCCAGAAATCTCAAGCTTGCACGCATCGTTGCTTGTCAGCCTGTGGCCTCTGTTGTCGCCTGTTGGACGGTAGTGCGTTGACACCATGTTGACACGGGCAGGTCGGTCATCCCGCCTTCGATGCTCGCGAGATGGCAGCCTCGAGGGCTGCTGTTCCGGCCTCCTGTCGGCCCTTCACCGAGTGTGCGTACACGTCGAGGGTGGTCGAGGGTCGCGAGTGCCCAAGCCGCTCCTGCGTGTCCTGCAGCGCCAGACCAGCGTCGAGCATGAGTGACGCAGCCGTGTCGCGGAGCTTGTGGAATGTGATCCCTCGTCCCTCCAGCCCCGCCCGTACGAGCGCGGGCTTCAGCACCTGTCTTGCGAAGTTGCTGCGAAGTGGAGCCAGACCCTGTTCCGTTCGGAACAGGAAGTCGTCGGGACTGCTGCCTGGGACGTGCGCCTGCATGTGCTGCGCGAGCGCCCTCGCCACCGTGGGCGGCAACGGAACGGTGCGGCTGGCGGCGTCGGTCTTCCCGTGATCTTTGATGTAGGTCTGTCCGTCTGCTTCCCGGATCACCACGTCTCCGATCCTTACTGTCTGCCGGAGGAGGTCCACGTCGCGGCGTCGGATGCCCAACCCTTCCGACCACCGCCATCCGAGCCAGCCGGTGCAGTAGAGGAACGCCCGCCAGTGGGCCTGTCGGTCGCTGATGGCGTCCACAAGCGCCTGCAGCTCGGCACCGTCGAGGATGGCGCTCGGCGACTTCTTCTTACGTACGACCCGCGGGAGCTCCACTCCAAGGACTGGGTTGTTGGGCAACCGCCTGTCCTTGACCGCAGCGTCCAACGGCAGCTTCAGCAGCCGGAAGCATTCGGCGACTGACGCGGGGGACATTCGCTCGGACAGATCCGAGACCCATGCCTGCGCCTCCATGAACGTCACACCGCTCAGCGGCACACGCTCCCACCGCTCCAGTACGTGCCGCGCCCGAGAACGGTCGGTCGCAGCGCGGGCCGGGGAGACTCGCCGAGCGGCTACCCACCGTTCAAACCACTGGCCGAAGGTCAGGCGCGAGGCGCTGGGAGCGACGTAGCTGCCGGCGCGTATCTCAACTTCGACCTCACTCTTCCGCCGCTCGGCATCCCGCAGCCGCGTGAATGTCTCGGATCGCTGGCGCCCTTCGCGATCGCGATACAGCACCGCGTAGGAGTAGACAGCTTTCCGGCCGCTGCCGGCCGGGCCGGCTCGTCTCCGCCTTCGGATGCTCGCCACACGACTCCTACCGATCGTCTCAGCGACCCACCAAGATGGCGGGCGCCACCGGCTGCGGGGCTACGCCCGGCGCCACCGGCTGCGGGGCTACGCCCGGCGCCACCGCCTGCGAGGCTACGCCCGACGCCACCGGCTGCGGGGCTACGCCAGCGGGTTGCGTCGTCGCGGAGTTCTGGGTTGCCCGGCTCAAGTCCCCTGACGCCGGGACGATAAGAAGAGCAAGGGCCTACCTCGTCGCTCAATCGGCGTGCGAGCGAGGTGCAGCAGTGGCCCCATAAACGAAGTCTTAGCTACGACCCGGAACGATCGCGAAGCCCCAGCCAGCCGACAGGGTGCGAGACGTGACGCGCGACGAGCCCGGGATCCCCATTCGTGGGGGTCTCGGTGCTGCCCTGAAGCAGTCGAAGGACCTCCACTTACCTAAGTGGAGGTCCCAGTGTTGTTCTCTCAGCACCGTCCAACGGGTCAAAGCCCGGGCCGTAGGCCACGCCCGGGAGTGCCCGTCGCGGGCGCCGAGCCGTACGTCAACATTGACGTCGCCGCCGAGTTCCTCAGCGTTTCCGTCAACTGGCTGTATCGAGCGCGGACGCCGAAGGCGTCCCCTGTTACCGCATCGGGCGTCACCGCCGCTACCTTTCCGACCTCGACGCCTTCATGCGGCGTGATGCCAGCTGACCGCCTATTCAAAGGACGCGTGGTCGCTGGAGCAGCTGATCGAGGCACTCGGCGTCGCTACGGCATCGTATTTTCGCACCGAGAAGCACCTCCCCATTCCTCAGCCATCGTCTCGGGTCTCGGCGTTCCTACGGTACGTCGAGGAGCTTGACGATATTTGCTACGGATGCGATCCGGCCGTGAACAAGATGGACATCGCGCAGGAGCTCATCGCCATGCTGTTGACGCCTAAGCGTCGGGCGCATGCAATCGAGGCGCTTCGCGAGCACGGACAGCCGCACAAGACTGATCCGGCGCGGGTCACTGATGGGGTGGCTCTGACGTTGGGTCGTATGAAGCGCTGGGCGCAGGAGGACGTGCTGCCGAGACTTGACGCCGGGCGCACCCACGCCGCGCCGTGGGCGCACGAGATCGCAGCCCACAAGGTGCTCCCCAGCGACGCTACGTCCGCCGTTGTGCTTGTCACGCCGGAGATGCGCCGTGTTGTCCTTCTCGTGAGTGACTTCGTCGAGGCCGGCCGCGCGACAGCAGCTCAACGTGAGGGGGTCGGGTGGTTCCTCGGTGGGGAGACGGGTGGTGACGAAAAGGGACGGCACCGGGAAGCCCTGCGCCGGCTGTTCGAGAAGGTCCTGACCGATGAGCCGGCGTTACTTGCCTTGGTCAAGGGCACCCGTGCGCAGGCAACGGGCAGGGGTGGCGGACGGAACGGCAATGGCGACGGGATCGCGAGCTACACCATCCCGGTGTCGGCTGCCCGGCATGTCGACAAGTTGCTCTCTGACGACGAGCGGCTTGCCCTCTCCACGCCGACTGCGGGTGTTCCGGACAAGCGACACGCGGCAACGCTGCGGCAGCGGAGGTCAAGAGCGCGACGCCGCTTGGACAGCCACCGCGATCGCACGAGCCGGCGATGCGACGTCACCGACGAAAATTCGTGGAGGACGTCCGCGGTGGGCTCGCAAGCCCTGGATGAGGGGTCACACCCCTCGTGTGGGGCCACGCAGCGCATGGTGGCGAATGTGGACCAGGGCCGTCCCTTCTGGCTTGACGTCGAGATGTCGGACGACCTGCTCGATCTAGCGACCTGAGAACGACGGATTTAGCAGCCGTGGCGCGAGCTCTCCAGGAGACGGCGCATGACGGCGTGACAGGTACTTACTAAGTGTGGATGGTGGGAGAGCTATGCCTCTGCTAGACAAGAAGTTTGTAACTGCAGCAACCGACGTTCAGGTACCGGCGGCTGAGCCGTGGGACAGCAGCGAGGGACTTGCTGGCGTCGCCATCGTCGAGGCTCTCGAGTACTACAGCGTGAAGGTGGACTTCTCGCGAATAAGTACCAAGGGGTGGATCCCGATCCTTTGTCCAGTACATGGCGATCGCGAACCGTCAGCGGGGGTCAACCCTAATCTAGGCGTCTTCAAGTGCCACTCGTCTGCGTGTGGCGCTGGCGGCAACGTTCTCGACCTACTCCTCGGAATGGAGTCGATCGAGCGTGATGCGGCCTCGGACCTGGCTCGCAAGCTGTTCGAGCAGAAGCCGTCATCGCGAAAGGTGGACGTGCCGGTGGCGCCGCGCGAGGGGTGGGGGCCGTATCAGGCAGGCTTCTAGCTTCTGTCGTTGTTCCTCGACCCGGCACCTTTCCTTGTTAAGCACTGCCAGGGGAAAAGCAAGCCTAAGGGACCTCTTCATGTGGTGGCAGGGGACAGTGGGATGGGGCTCGCTCGGCAGCGCTGCGGCGACTACTACTCATGCGTCTCGTGGTAGTCTGCGGTGCCGGGCGGGTCCGGCGACTAATGGCGGACGGCGTAGTTCATGAACCGGCTCGTCCGTCGTTCCAGCAGGACCAACCGAACTACCCTTACACGAACGGCTGCCTGTATAGCCCGACCGACATCACGGAGCCTGTTGGGTCAGCAATCGTCCTGCCGCCACTGGCCCTTTTCCCGCGACCACGGCTCGCGAGTCTGATTGAGCGCGGGAACGTCGTAGGTGTAGGTGACGCGGGCGAAGTCTCCCGACGTTTCCGCCTCGTACGTCCGGATGGGCAGCGCCGACCCGTAGGTAGCCTTCGCGGCGGCGACGATGCCCGTGAAGTAGCTGAGCGAGATGTTTTGCTTGCAGCGTTCCGAGAAGGCCGCATAGGCGGTTACGGGGTCGCCGCTCAGGAAGGCGTCCGAGTAATTTCGTACGGCTGTTCGCAGCCCGTCGTCGGTTGCGACAACTTCGACTGCCGCGGCTGGCGGTGCGGCCCGTGCCGGCTGCTTTGCTGGTGCCGCCTCATCAGCCGTTGCGCTAGCCGTCGCCGACACAGCGTCGCCGCCGTCAGCTGGTGCGCTACTGCAGCCTGTGAGGACCAGCACGGCAAGCACTAGCGCCCAACGCTGCATCGAGGTCTCCCGTCGTTCGACCGACTGATCCGCAATGAGCGGAAGCCTCGTTGACCTTCGGCGCCATGAACCTCGATTTTGAGGAGTCGGCGACGTGCCGGCATGTTCCGGCGGCACGTCCTCGAGGTGGGAGGGCGTTCGCTCGTCGCAGGCGAAGCGGTCACCCGTCTAAGCGGGAGTACTTGTGCGCTGTTCCCCGTGCTGTCTCGACCGGATACCTGCTCGCGTTCACACGCAGCTTGTCTCGTGCCGCCGCGATTAGGTCGATGTCGGATGTGTCGGCGAGGCGCAGCAGGTAGATGAAGACGTCAGCCACCTCCGCCGTCAGCCGTCCATGCAGCTCCGTGCCCGGCGCGAGGGCTTCGTCGAGTTCTTCGCGTTCGAGCCACTGCAGCTCGGCGACGAGTTCTCCGACCTCGCCGGCGAGGGCCATCGCGAGGTTCTTCGGCGTGTGGAACCGTTCCCAGTCCCGCTCCTTCGCGAAGGCCCGGATCTCCTCGCCAGCGGTGTCAGGTTGCAGCTGTGGTCCACGGGGTCCTCCTGCACGTCGCACAGCCCGTAGACCGGGCAGCGGGTCTTGGCGCTAGGGGTTGATCAGTGCGGCGAGCTTCGCTCGGGTTGCCTCGTCGGTGGAGTAGATGACAGTTGAGCTCATCGCCCGGGTTGAAAGCACCCGGTAGTGGTTACGAACCAAATCGGCCATCTCAGGGGCGTTTCGGGCGGCTCGCAGCAGCTTCGGGTACTTCGTCTGGGTGACGTCGACAACCCAGTGTTCGGCTTGCGGATCCCATCGGAAGTCCGGACCATGATCACGCCGCATCGCCCGAACTCGAAGCCTTGTGCGGTGAAGACCGACCCAACCTGCGCGGCCCCGTTGAGGTCTGACGCCCAGGAGGAGTCCTTCGGATACCCGTCGATGCTCTTGCGCAAGTTCCACCGCTTCTTCCAGCCGCCGATGTCGATGTCGTACGGCACGTCGTCCATCGAGTCCGGTGCTTGCGGCCATGGCTGCCACGTCCAGCAGAACCCGGCGAGCAGGCGGGCCCCCGACCTAGCGCCCGGCGCGTGCGGGTCGAAGGTGAGCGTCTCGAGCTGCTCGGGAGAGTCGGCCAGGGTGACCTGGTAATGCTCCTCGTCGCGCCACACGACCGGGTCACCCTCGAGCAGCGCGTCGACCCATGCCTCGTACGCGTTGCTGCCGCCCGAACGGTGCTGTTCCGTCAGTTCGTACAGCTGGAACGACGAACCGGTACGGTCGGCGAGCTGCTTCGCCGCGTCCACGGTGGCGTAGTCCTGCGGAGTGACGCTCTGGTCCTCATCGATGAACAGCACGAGCACCCTCGTGGACTTCTTTAGCTCGAACAGCTGCGTGATCCGCCGTTCCTCGAGCCGTGCTGCACCGCCCGTGCGTTCGCGTGACCCGTGCGCACCGTGTACTCGGTGAGGCGGTGCGCCTCATCGACGATGAGGACGTCGCGAGGCGTTACCCACTCCTTCTCGTCCCAGTACGTGCGCGCCGAGGTGATCAGCGCGTCGACTGGCCGGTCCAGCAGCCGTAGCCCTTCACGTGCCCGCTTCGCGAGAGCGCTGCGCAATGAGGAGGAGTTCGTGGCGTAGCTGACCTGGCGACCGGCCTGCGCATTCGCGCCGACCAGATGCATCGCGATCCACGTCTTCCCCGTGCCCGGCCCGCCAGTGATCACGATGATCGCGTCGTTGCGGTCGCTCGTCGGCGACAGAGCTTCCTGGACGGCATGCAGAACCTTGTCGAACGCCTCGCGCTGCTCCTCCGTCATCGGATACCGGCCCGGGTCGGTAAGAATCTCCCCAGCCACCTCCAGCAGCTCGGGAGCCTGTTCGTAGCTGGCCTCCAGGAGCCTGCGTCCCGCGGCCCGACCCGGCGTCGACGCCGAAAGCCAGAACTGCAGGGCGGCGACGAGGTCGTCTTCGCTCGCCGCATCTCCCGCGAAGACCTTGCGGTCGCGGTCCCAGTCCGCGCTCGTCAGCGTCTGAATCGACGATCGCGTCGAGTTGTGCAGGTAGGCGACCGGGTGGATGAGCACCCGCGCCGCGTCATGCATCCCGGCGGTGTAGTTGCGGATGAACGTGGCGGCGGTCGCTGCCTGCTCGTAAGGG